>JAUXEQ010000045.1 GCA_030620455.1 bacterium
AAAGTTTACGGTAAGGAGATGAATTCTGAAGGTATATCAAATATTATTGTTGCAAAGCAACGAAACGGTCCTACCGGTGACGTCTTTTTGGCTTTCGATAAAGAAACTATTTCGTTTGAAGCGTTAGATATCATAGAACCAGTTCATTCGGAAAGTATAGCTAACGATTTCGATCCAAATCTTGAAGGATTTTGAGGAAAATGGAAAAACTAGAAATAGAAAAAATACTTTGGGAAGAATTCGAGGGACTTTTTTCCAGAGGTGAATTTGGACAAACAGACACACAACTCGTGAAGAAATGGCTCGACAAGTTTGCATCTATGTGCATGGAGGCAGAGAATGCGGGAAGTTGACTATGCAAGACGACTATTTAAATATATCGATATGGATTCCCCTCCAGTAGATTTGAATTCTATTTTGACAAAACTAGGGATTAAACTTTTCTTTGAGGATTTCATAAAATTGGATGGATTAGCGCTCAAATCCCCGAAAGTTAGTATTATTGTAGTGAATCAAAACCTTCCCGAAACTCGAATGAGATTCACAATAGCTCATGAACTTGGTCACTTGATAATGCCTCATAGAAAAAGTTATTATGTATGCATATCGAAGAAGAATAAATTAATGGAACGATCTGCTAACAGGTTTGCAGCTGAGCTTTTGATGCCTCAGCCAATGGTTACAACATTATGGAAGCAATATAAATCGAATAAGCAATACAGAGTTTCAATTGTAGCCCATATGTTATCTGTTTCCCGAAGCGCATTGTATAACAGATTAAGAGTTTTAGAATTAACTAATAAAAATTGACTCATCCTTTCTTTGATTTTAAAAACAGCTTAATAGCCGTGAGCAATTTCTCAGGTTCTTTTAAACCTATTATTTTAGTAATTATAACGTATAATCCAATACCAATCAACATGTATGCACAAATTTGCCCTAACATCACAATCCTGAGCCACAGACCATGTGGCGCTGTTAATGGAAGATTTCTAACAATTAAATTAATCAAAAAATACATTATCGTCGAAGCGAAAAGAGATTTCGCTATAACTGGAAATATTGGGCTAAAGGATATTTTAGTCATATTTCTTATCGATAAAAGCATAACAACATCCAATACCGCAAATGCAATAATCGTAGTCGCAGCAAGTCCAGCAATTTTAAATTTCGAAGCCATAAATACATCTAATATCATCGCAAATGTCCATCCGTAAAAGCCTATTCGGGCAAGTCCTTTTGAACCTTTCAATGCAAGTATAGTTCGCATTAGAAGCATGTATAAACCCTGAAATGCAATACCAAAAGCCAAAACTTGTGCTGCCAAACCGGTTACATTAGCCGCAGAAACAGTAAATTCTCCCTGCTGAAGAAACAGATGCGTAATCCGAGAAATAACTACAGAAAAAACAAACGAAATCGGCAAATATGTATAGATCGCTAACCTTAGTGCTCTCAAAAAATGCAGCTCGAAAGTTTTTAAGTCATTAAGTGCATAGGAACGAGCGAGCGTTGGATGGACAATCAGCGAGATTGGTTGTGCCAAAAGATACATAACTGCCCCAACCAATTGTTGCGCCTGCGTCAAAGAGGTTATAACTCCAATTTGCATAATCGAGCCTAACGATCTTTCGAAAATCCTAAATGCTTGTTCCCAAAATGTGAAAATAAGTGTCGCACCGCCTTGCAGTAACAAGGCTTTAACCCAATGGATTTTATAATTTGGTGATGTGGGTTTGAGCATTTTTAATCGAGCCAAAACAGATATTATAAATAATAGACCCAAAGAAGTTCCTATGAGGAACCCAACTCCTGCGGAATAAATTGACAGCTTTTTATGAAGTGCAACGATTATTGTTATCAATGTCATTGAAACTAATAGATTTGCTATTTCTAAGGGCACAAATTTGTTTCTCATATACAAACCTGATGCAGCAATATAATAAATTCCCATTATTAAATACGTCGGTAAAAGCAAATATGTTAAAATTGATAGCGGTCCAATCGAGCTTAATCCAGGGAAAACAAAAGCTAACCATTGCTTTGCGGTTAGCATTAAAATCGAAATTATACAAAATCCAATAATCAAAAAGTCAATAATGTAAATAAACAGTAACCGACTGGAATAAGAACTACCTCTCTTAACATCTGCTTGGATCAGAATAGTTGTGGCTGTAGTTCTAATAGGTCCTATTCCAAGAAACAGACCTATTGTAGTAGCAATTTGTAACGCTAAATAGTATGAATCAGTCAAAGTCGTAGCACCAAAGTATCTTGCCAGCAATAGAGTTTTAATCAGTCCAAGCGTTCTCCCCAAAGTTCTAACCGCTACAATGCCTGAAAGTGAACCTATTGATCGACTTGCTGTCCTTTTTGTATTTGATTGTTCTTTTCCCATTGATTTGAAACCAAAGCTAGAAAAATACATACAGTTATTATTGTGGATTTTGAATAAAATGGATGTGATACTGTATATCCTGCTCCCAATGCCATGATAAATATGATTGGTGCAATCAAGATTCCTGCTTTTATTAAGTCTGATTTAATATATTTAACTTTTCCAAATTGTTTAATCGCTAACACGACACCCGTAAAATAAAAGCTCAAAAGAGAAACAAGCCCCAAAATCCCCATTTTAGAGAGAATAACTCCATAGAAATTGTCAACAAAGAACATTTTACTTGTGGTAAGATAATATGTTCCAAATCCGTGTCCGAGCCAAATATTGTGACGGAAATACGCCATCGCTTCAATCATTTGCAGTTTTCTACTATTTAATGCTGGGTCTGCTGATAATGCCTGAAACGATTCTGCTCGGACAAAAAATATTCTTAGAAGTAATTTTAACCTTTCATCAGGGAAAAGAAAAAGCATAATAAAGGCTGCTAATGCTATTCCCACACAAACATAAACCAATCCTTTCATAAAAAATTTCAATCGAGTTCCCTTTTGTTGCATAATACTTACGACACATACAACATAGAGTGCAAAGATTATACACGCAACAACAGGTGTCCTGGAACGTGATACTGTCAAGAACAATAGACAAACACTTGCTATAATTATCCAAAATCTTTTCTTCGAAATCATATTCATCAAAAACGAAAATGCGAATAAATAGGAAATAGCTTGTAAGTGACAACCCCAATCCATAAACGCACCATGCTCAATAACAATTGCTTTTGAACCGGTTATTACAAAATTTATTAAGTATGATACGATATGCGCTGTTAGGAAAACAACCCAAACAGTTATCGTTCTTTCTATCCATTTATCGTCTTTGAAAACTAGAAGAGAGAGAAATATTGCCCACACATAGTACATTGGTCCTCTGAAAAGATCAGTCCGAAATGCCTTTCCGAAAGATAGATCGCTAGTGGAATAATTAGTTATTCCAACTATAGCTGAAATAATAACAAAAACAAGAAGTACTAATATAAGAAATTCTATCGTTCCGAATTTTTTCACCTGAATAGGACGCTTGTAAAAAAGAAATGATAGGAAATATGAACCTAAAAAAATCAAAAAAACTGTCTCTGTATATGAAATAAAAACGCCCATAATCCTGAAACCAGACACAACTTTAAAAAAAACAAGCTGAGCAATGAAGAATAATGCGATATATTCATATGGTATAAAGATAATCGATAAAACTCCTGTCAATGCAACAGCTAAAAGAACTAGAAGGAACTTCATCTTAACAAATAAATAGATAAATGCAACCATCCCTGCAAGAAGCGGTATAGCTAAAAAATATTTTTTTACCAGATTATATGAGGTACGTATCATTCTTAAGGTTTCAAGCGAGCAAATAGTTTATCTTTGTTTTCCCGAAAAGCTACAACAATAAGAGAAATAATAAAACCAATCAATGTCCCGAATATAAGTATCAAGGACCTTTTGGGTCCGGATTTTTTCGTTGGAAGATTTGGGGGATCCAAAATTTTTACTACTGGAGCTGAACCCTTTGAATCTAACACGGCTATTTCGAGTTGCTTTTGAACATAAATTAGAAGTTCATGTTTAATTTGCACAGAGGAATTATACCGATTGTATTTGATTTTTAAAATCGGGTCTCTTGCAAAGTTTCGATGAGAACTAATAAACTTTTCTAAGCTATCCTCAGATTCATCAAGTTGTTCAATGAGTTCCTTTTTCCTATTCATTAAATGACCAGATTTTTTTACTGCATTCGAAACTGTATTTTTCTTTATTAGTTCCTCTAATGCATTAACAATGGCATTAAGTACAAATTGTGCAATTACGGGGTTCTTTGTTGTATAAGAAATAACAAGAATTCCCTTTTCTATAGAATACTTAATTTTCGACCGAGCTATAAATATCTTATGCCCTCTACTGTCTACACTCCAACCCTCTAAATCCTTTATGGTTTCACTTTCCGGTTTTATTCTTTTTATTGCCGAGTTAACTGGTGTATTGCAAACCAATGAATAAAGCGAGAAACTACTCAGTAATTCAGGAAATAAAAAACTAGAGATTTCATCGCTTGAACCAGATTCCATAAAGCCACCAGATGAAAAAGATCCTATAAGACCGAATACACCAGGAACCGTCCCTGAAGGAAGTATGACGGTAATTGATGTGTATTGCTTCGGCAGTATTAATGCTAATACAATCGAGACAATTATTGCACAGAATGTTATTATTGATATGGTAACTCTATTTCTGAAAAGAGTATTAAATATATTTATTCTTTCTTCAATCATTTCAATTTAATTATTATGTAAGTAGTAGTAGCTAAACCAGTTAGCACCGTTACGATTTCTGTCATGATGCTAAGCCAATTAGTTTCCTTTTTTATTTTCTTTGGCAAGATTATTATATCACCAGGCTCGACATTGCTATATCCTTTAGATACTTTAAGAACTTCCCCATTCATTTTAACAATTCTCATTTCATTTATATCTGCATCCTTAGTAGCCCCACCCGCGGATTTAATATAATACGCAACTTTTTTTCTATTTGAATATTTTACAGTTCCATTAATTCCTACGGCTCCTAATACACTGACACCACCAGGAATGCGTGGAACAAAAATTGAATCCCCTGCCCGAAGAATGAAATCATCTTTGCCCGAAACAATCTTACTAACATCTATGATAATTCTATTAAGGTCACTTCCCTGCCAATCATACACCAAATTTAGAGTATCGATTCTACCAAGAGAATCTAGAATTAAAGGTCGAGTACTTCTGAGAATCCTTGGAATGTCTCTAATTCGGGCTTCTTTAGCGATTTCAGGTCTAATAAACATCAAACCTTCAGTATATGCATCGGGTGTAAATCCACCAACCCTTTCAAGCAAATCAGATAAGGTCTCCTCTTCATATAACAATGCATAATCACCTGGATACACAACCTCCCCAATTATAGTAACAATTTCTGGTGTAAGCCATCCCGGTATTTTTTTTACTGTTAGATAATCGTCTTCTGTAAGCAAAATGTTTTCTGGCGAATCCGGATTTTTTAGAATCCTCCTTAGATTTAAAATTTTTCTTTCTCTCTTTAATCCATCAGTTATTCTAACTAATTCAACACTATCTAAATATGAACCCCTTTCAACCCCACCTGCTGCAAAAATTAGGTCGGAAACTCTCATTTTTTCATATAATCTATACTTTCCCGGTTCCCTTACGGATCCAGAAATTGAGACCTCTTTAGGGGTTAAGAATTCACGCACAGAATATAATTTTATTCTGTCCTGAGGTTGAAGTGAAACTTTACTATCCTTAAGCAGATCGAAACTTATGATTTCTCGAGATTCATCTGGCAATAAGCGAAAAATATCCACTCGTTCTCTATAAGTATCATCGTAAAGCATACCAGCACGATCGAACAGATCATCGACAGTCATTCCTTCTTCCCAGCCATAAACACCCGGATAAGGCGTATATCCCTCGAGGAAAATTACATTCTTCCTATAAGGATTCACTGGAAAAATAGAAATATCATCCCCATCTTTGAGGATTGTTTCCCATTGCGTGGTATCTTCATAATCAATGTTGATGGCAATGTGAATACCATTATTAATTCTATCTACAAAAATTTCATGGATATTTGCATTTGGAAGAAACCAACCGGAATAATTAATAAGGTCTTTCATCGTTTCGTCATCGATTAACTCAAAAATTGCTGGATTTTTGACCAGACCTCTTAGTTTAACTTTTTTCTCATACGGAGGAATCATAACTAAGTCACCATTTGCAAGCTGAATGTTCCCCTTAGCCTTACCTGTGAGAATTAGTTCATACATATCTAATTCTCCAATTAGTCTATCTCCACGATACACTTTAATATTTCTAAACGAACCAACATTAGAGGGTCCACCTGCAACAGCGATAGCATTAATAACCCTTGAAAGTCCTGGTAAATCAAATATTCCTGGGTTTTCCACATTGCCTACAACAAAAACTTGTACAGTTTTTATCGACGTAAGAGTTAGGCTTATACTTACGTCTGCGAAGACATTATTTACAAGTCTGTTGACTTTTCTTTGGGCAGAAATAACAGAAATGCCACCAACTGCAACATCTCCAATTTGTGGGATATAGATTTTTCCATCTCTATCAACAATTAAATCGTATTGAGCATTAACAGCACCCCACATATTTATAAGCAACTTATCACCGCTCCCTACAATATATTTATCGGAAACTGGCAATTGGGATGAAGAAAGAAAAGGTATGTTCTCGAATATACTCGAGCTAAAAGTTTCTAATTGTTTAGGTAAAGCCTTTCTAATTATCTGCAAAGTATCACCCTCAATAACAATCGGAAATTCAAAAAACCATGGAAATTCAGGCTCTACAACCGGTTCCTTTTCTTTTTCAACTTCTTTGAGATATTTCTGTGTTGTATCAAACGGAGTGATTTCGGGTGATTTGTATGTTTCGACATCTGTTCCCACTCCCATTTGGACTCCAGCATCCGCACTGCTAATAAACCTCTGGTACTGGTTCATAATACTTCCAGGCAACTGCGCGCTTAAAAAACCTACGGATGAAAAAATAAATATCACTACAATTTTAAAGGAAGAAAGCTTCATATCATCTCCATGGTTTCATAAATCCACCACATTATTTCGAAACCTTACCCTCAGTTCTCTCAACCTCTTCTGCTTCCTCAAGTTCCTCGACTTCCTCCACTTCCTCAACTTCCGTAACACCCCGCGGCTTAACAACTGATGCAATAACTTCTTCTTCATCCATTAATAATTCAGCGTTTGGAATTTTAATATCCTTAACATGGATAGAATCACTGAGATCAATCCCAGATACATCCAGTTCGACAAATTCTGGAGCGTTTTTTGGGGTACATAAAACCTCAAGTTCATGAAAATGTGGTGTGAATATTCCTCCATTTTTAACTCCTTCTGGAATGCCAATAAATTCTATATGCAATTTAAAGGAAACCGGTCTATCCGCTTGAACATGCTCAAAATCCGCGTGAATAATCAGATCTGTAACCGGATTGTGTTGCACTTCTTTAATCAGTGCGAGCAGCTTTTTTTCTTCTCCAGATTCATCTCTCATATGTAACTCAACAAGTGCATGTTCCCCCGATTTAGAATGCATTATCTGAGATAATTCATGTTTTAAAATTTTCAGCGAAATATTATCTTCACCCATTCCATAAATAACAGCAGGAACAAATCCTTGACGCCTAAGTCGATTTGCGTTTCGACTTCCTTTAAGATGTCTTATCTCACATTTTAAAGGGAGACCTTTCATTTCTCTCCTCCAATCTCGTATTTGATTTCTTTAAGAAAATTTTTATTAAACAAAACACTGATAGATTGTTCCATGTGGATGCTTTCAATTGTCGCTGCCAAAAATGGAGCAACAGAAAATATTCGCAATTTACTTCCAAGAATTTGCTTTACGTTTTCTTTAATAGGTAGTGTATCAGTAATAACAAGAGTGCCTATTTTCGAATTAACTACATTTTCAACGGCAGCGCCCGAAAGCAATGGATGAGTGATTAGAGCTATAACATCCTTGGCGCCTTCATCAATAATCAAGTCGCATGCTGAGCAAAGAGTACCTCCAGTATCTATAATATCATCTCGAATTACGGCAATTTTATCCTTTACATCTCCTGCGATATTCTGAATTTTAGCAATTTCATTAGGTCGCTCTCGTTTCTTATAGACAACAGCTATCGACGCACCTACATGATCTCCAATGTATTCTGTTCTCTTAACACCACCAATATCCGGAGAAACCATAACTAGTTCTTTATTCTTTATTCTATCTGACATTTCATCGAGTAACAAATCCCTAAAAATTATATCAGCAGTGAGATGGTCGGTTGGGACATCAAAGAACCCCTGAATAGCCGATGCATGCAAGTCTATCGTAAGAACTCTGTTTATACCAGCGGCAACTAAAAGATTAGCCACTAATTTAGCTGAAATAGGGACTCGAGGTCTATCTTCTCTCTCCTGCCGTGCATAACCGAAATATGGTATTACCGCCGTAATTCTCCAAGCGCTTGCTCTCTTAGCAGCATCGATAATCAAAAGCAATTCCAATAGATTATCGGCTGGTGGTTGCGTAGATTGTACTATAAATACATCCTTACCTCTAATATTTTCCAAAATTTGCAGGTTGATTTCACCATCATTAAATCGTCTTAATTTCATTTTTGCAGGCGTTATTCCTAAATGCTTAGCAATATCATTTCCCAGCACAGAATTTGAACCGCCAACAATAAGACTGAGTTTATCATCCATCATAGCTCCCTAATTAAAAGCAAATCCTCAAACTGGGGCGGGGGGATTCGAACCTCCGCATGGCGGATCCAAAATCCGCTGCCTTGCCAACTTGGCTACGCCCCATAATTTTATTCTAAATTTAATTACAACCGTAGAAATTGTCCAAAAAATAATGCAAAGTCAAGAAAAAACGCAGGGATAATCCAGCAAAATTAGGAAGATGTTATAAATCCATCAATTATAATATACACAGATGCTATTTAAAGTATACTTTTTGGCTAAATTGCAAATCTATGAAAATATATTCACATTTGTAATTCATTGAATAATCGAAATCTGACAGAAAAAAAGACCCCCTGCCCATTAGGACAGAGGGTCAAAACATTATCTGATGTCTTTACTT
>JAUXEQ010000281.1 GCA_030620455.1 bacterium
AAAATCGCAAAAAACCTTGGGATAAAATATATAGTTATTGAAAGCGAACAGCTTTTTAAAAAGTATATTGAACATCTAACACCGCATTTTGCTGGGAAACCATTCGATATAACCGAGGAGAACATTCAGGCGAGGATTCGAGGGAACATCTTAATGGCTTTGTCAAACAAGTTTGGCTATCTCGTTTTGGCAGCAGGTAATAAGAGCGAATCGAGAGTAGGATATGCCACGCTGTATGGTGATATGGTGGGTGGTTTCGCAGTTTTAAAGGATGTATCCAAAACGCTTGTCTGGGAACTTGCTCGATGGAGAAATAAAAAAGACAATCGAGAATTAATTCCGCAAAGCGTAATAGAACGTCTGCCTACTGCTGAGCTTAATGTCAATCAATTGGACACCGATTCTCTTCCACCGTATCACATTCTTGACAAAATACTTAAATTGTATGTCGATGATGAAATGTCGTTGAACGATATAGCAAAGGAAACCAAATTAAATAGTGAAACTATCGATAAAGTCTCTCGAATGGTGAATCGTTCTGAATTCAAACGTCGTCAAGCTTCACCGGGAATATTAGTCACATCTCGATCAATATGTAAAGGATACAAAATGCCCATAACAAGAAAGTAATTTTTTTATACTATGCGTAAATTTCCTATCAGTTCTAAACTTCAATAAGACTATATGTTTCTTAAATGTCTTTACATCCTATAAGATGTAATGTTTTTTCAAATAGCTATCAATTCTAACTCATTGAAAACCAAAAAGAATAGAAGCGCAATTAATTCGTTACTTGAAATATACTTTGCTGCTCTATATTTTGTTAATTCTTGAGGAATGCAATGAAAATGGAAAAAAAGCTGGGTGCGTTAGGTGTATTTAGTATCGGTGCAGGAGCAATGATAAGTTCCGGTATTTTTGTCCTTCCTGCAATTGCCTACCAAAATGCGGGCAGTGGCATTCTCATTGCTTATTTTCTCGCAGGAATATTAATGCTTCCTGCTCTGTTTTCTAAGTTGGAATTGGTTACTGCAATCCCGAAAGCTGGTGGAACATATTTCTATATTGAAAGAATTCTCGGAACGCCTTATGGCACTATTGCGGGATTTGCTAATTGGTTTTCAATTAGTCTGAAAGGTGCTTTTGCTCTTATTGGAATAGGTATATTTGCAACTTTGATAGGACCTGAACTTAGTGTGTGGCATATCAAATCTATCGCTATTGGTGCATGTATCTTCTTTACATTATTAAATTTATTAAGTGTAAAAACCTCAGGGAATGTACAAATTGTACTCGTAGGCTTTCTTATTCTTATTATGTCGGGCTATATTATTTACGGATACAGGTATGTAGATTTCTCACACTTTCAGGGAATGACTCATTTCGAATGGGATAAAATATTAAGCACAACAGGACTGGTGTTTATTTCCTATGGAGGAATTACCAAAATAGCAAGCGTCGCGGAAGAGATTAAGGACGTGCGAAAGAATTTAGTAAAGGGTATGATATCTGCATTTGTTGTTGTGCAAATCCTTTACTTGCTTACTATCTTCGTTTTAATCGGTGTCATGCCAAAAGGTGAATTACAACATTCCCTCACTCTGATTTCGGATTCTGCCGCTATTTTTTCTGGCTTGACAGGTTTAATAATTATGAGTATAGCTGCTATGGTTGCATATATAACAACAGCCAATGCAGGAATTTTGTCCGCATCTAGAGAGCCGATGGCAATGAGTCGCGATAGCATTCTACCACCTTTTTTTAGTAAAATATCGTTAAAAAGAAAAACCCCATATTGGCCAATATTATTCACTGGTCTGTTTATGATCCTTGTTATTACAGTTTTAGATATTAAGAATTTGGCAAAGGTTGCATCTTTATTTATGATATTTTTATTTGCTATGGTGAATTTTGCATTAATCGTGATTCGCGTATCAAAGATTGCGAATTATAAACCCTCTTTCAAAGCTCCTCTATTCCCAGTTCTACAAATTATAGGAATTTTAGCATATATCTTGTTAATAATCGAAATGGGTGCATTCATTATATTATTCGCATCCTTATTCGTCTTAGCTGCTCTTGCTTGGTATTTTTTATATGTCAAGAAACGTGTAACAAGAAAATCTGCATTAGTTCATACAGTGCAAAAGCTGCTCACTAAAGATTTAACAGATGATACACTCGAATTGGAAGAAGAGCTACTGGATATATTGATTGAGAGAAACGAGATTATCGAGGATCGTTTTGATAAACTCATTCGAAAAGCAGTAATTCTCGATTTAGAGCACTCGATAACAAAAGAGGAACTTTTCTCTCTGTTGTCGATTGAAGTAGAGAAGAAGCTGGATATACCTGCCAAGGAGGTTCTGAAAAAGTTACAAGAGCGAGAGGAAATCTCTTCAACTTTGCTTTATTCGGGGATTGCTATGCCCCATGCGATTCCCCACATTATTATTGCTGGAAGTCACAAATTTGACGTTTTTATTGTAAGAAACAAACAAGGAATTTTATGGAATGATAAAAACGAAATGGTTTACACTGCTTTCTGTTTAATTAGCACAAAGGATGAGCGACATTTTCATCTAAAATCGCTAATGGCGATTGCTCAGATTATTCAGAATGAAAATTTCAACAAAGAATGGATGAAAGCCAGGGATGTCACCGATTTACGCACTATTCTTCTGTTAGCTAATCGAAAGAGAGAGTAGGGGCGTGGTTTCCACACCCTATTTGTAAACATTCGATCGTATATTTATTTCGAGATAGGATGAGTAGGGGTGTGGTTTCCACACCCTATTTTGCTATTTGCTTTTCAACAGTGCGATCGCTG
>JAUXEQ010000184.1 GCA_030620455.1 bacterium
ACTAATCTCGGGAATTGGCAAAGATCTGATCAGGCTTTTTATCGAACAATGCGTTTGAATAAGCCTATGTTCGATTATAAGACTCATAGTGTTGGAGAATTATATTTTACAGTATCAAATTACGGTTTTTTCGGCTCGAAACGTGGTAACGAGGACCCGGATTGTGCTCGTGATTGGGAAGGAATATTATGCGGTGTTCCAGGTTCTTGCAGATCATCTGCAGAATACCCGGGTTGTTCTGGTATAGAGTATCTTTTTCAAGGTGCATTATGGCTTGGTGCTGTCATAGCAGGGGATACTCTCGTTTCTGTTGGTGAAGATGGTTGGGAGAGAGACCATAACGAACTGCTTCCGGGATATATGGAATCGGACTCGATGATATTGAGGAGCAGTTTTGATGACAGCACAGCAGTTTCAGAACAGGATTACATTGCTGAGTTTACGGATACGATTACAAATCCTAATGTTGTTCCAGCATCATTTAGACATAGACCTTTGGGGATCAAGATTCATCAGGAGAGCTATTCATGGAGTTACGATTATACCAGAAATTTCGTTTTTATTGATTATTTATTTATTAATATTCGCGAAGATAGAAGAACTATCGAGGATATGTTTATAGGAATTTACGTTGATGGTGATTGTGGTCATGTTACAACTCCACAATATGCTCAGGATGATGTTACGGGATTTGTTGAGAATTACCATAGAAAGGTTACCAATGAAGATATACCGATTAAATTAGCATGGATTGCTGACAATGATGGAGATCCTGAGGATGGAAAATTCACGAATAGAAGTCCTACTGGAGCGATGGCTGTCCGTGTCCTTAAGGCTCCAGGTGATTTTGGGCTCGATTCTCTCGAGTATTCATACAATTGGTGGATATCTAATTCAAATGAAACTTACGATTGGGGTCCGTGTAGTACATGGTTAGGATTTATAGGAACGCCAGAAGGTGATATTAATAAATATAAAATTATGTCGAATAAGGAATTTGACTTTAATCAAACTGATATTAAAGAGAAAAAGGATGACCCAATTTGGGCTCCATGTCCTGTTAGTGATCAAGTTTGGCCTACTTTAAAAGATGGATATGATACAAGGTTTTTGCTTTCCTTTGGTCCAATAAATATTGAGCCAGATGAAACTGTTAACGTAGTTATAGCTTTCCTTGTTGGGGAAAACTTTCATAATAATCCACAATTGACGACGGATGATGAGAAATGGCCAAGATTTAATTTCGATAATCTTGCTTTTACTGCTTATTGGACGAAAGAAATCTATGACCATGGGTATAAAGGTCCGTCACCACCTCCACCGCCAGAATTCAAAGTAATAACTTCCAATTATGAAATGGTGATTCTATGGAAAGGCGAAGATATAGAGGATGCTGCCGATCCGATAACTGAAATAAAAGATTTCGAAGGATATAGAATTTATGTCGCGGAAGAAAACATTGCAAGCTTCTACGTACCATTAGTGCAATATGATAGAGTAGACTTTTTAGTTTATAGCAAAATGGTTAGATTTATCGACTCAGTTAGTGCCGAAGGAGATACTTATTGGGTATATCAAGGATTATATTCTGATACACTTGTGGATATACCAGATGAATACACACTCGATATTTTGACTCCTGACGGTGACCCCACCGGTGAAACAGTCGATTTAATTCCTGAGCCATATGATTACAACGTTGGAATGCCACCAGATACAGTTATAGATAGTGAAACGTGGTACTATTATACAATAAAAAATGTTTTGCCCGGCGATGAAAAATGGATCGTAGTAACATCATTCGATTACGGTTTGCCCTCAGAAAATTTAGGTTCTCTTGAATCCAATAAAACCAATGCTGCGAGAGCCATTGCACCCAGAGGAGCTGATATTACTGATAAGAAAGTCAGAGTAGTTCCTAATCCATATAGAGTTGATAGGGATTATAAGGAATTCTGGGAATATTCTGCTATAGGTGTTTGGAGCGAATATTCTAGGAAGATCAGATTCTTTAATTTACCTAGCAACTGTATAATAAGAATATTTACTCTTGACGGTGACCTTGTGAAAAAACTTTATCACGATGAATCTAATAAGGATATAATAATAGGGTCTCAGGATTGGAACCTGATTAATAAAAATGACCAGTCGATCGCAAGCGGTATTTACATTTTCAGTGTTGAAGACAAAGATACCGGCGAATTACAGACAGGAAGATTTGTAATAATAAAGTAATACTATTTATAGTATTGTTAAAATAGTGTTAAAGGAGGTACGATGAATATAGTCCAAAAGTTGGCTTTCCTTGTTGTATTGGTACCCATTTTACTATTCGGACAACAGAAGGTGGGAACTTCTATTGGGCAATTTCTCGAAATTCCACCATCACCCAGAGCAGAGGGAATGGGTGGTTCTTTTATCGGAGTAGCGGATGACATATTCACGATTTATTATAATCCTGCAGGATTAGCTAATCAATATTCAAAGCAATTTGCATTCTCACATATTTCGTGGGTTGCGGATATTAATATTGAGTATGCAGCTTTCTCGATGCCTTCTATGGGTGGCGTTATCGGTATATCTGCATTAACGTTTGGTTTTAACGAATTAGAAACTACACCTTACTTTCCTGAGGGCACTGGAAGAACTTACTCCGCTGGTGATTTGGCAGTTGCTGTAACTTATGCAAAACCCCTTACCGACAGATTCTTTGTGGGTTTGAATTTTAAATATGTTGGGGAATATTATGCTGATATTGATGCTCATGGTTGGGCTATGGATATTGGCACAATTTATAGAACTGCCTTCAAGGATATTCGACTTGGCATGATGCTTTCTAATTTTGGTCCTGATTTAACATTGTTAAATCAGAGCTATCCACTTCCTATGAATTTCCATTTCGGTGCAGCAGGCGAAATTATTAATAACGATAATCATAGATTGACTCTTAATTTTCAGGGAAGTCATCCAAACGATAATCTGGAAAAGTTTCAAACGGGTGTAGAATATGCTTTCATGGAGAAGGGATTTCTCAGAGTTGGCTTCAAAAATCACGATTCCGAAAGGTATGCTTTTGGTGGAGGAGTTAAGTTTGCTTTTGGTGGTTTGGTTGCAAGAGCGGATTACTCATTTACATATATGTTAAACCTTGATAATGTGCATAGAGTAAGCGTCTATTTTATGTTCTAAAGGGATATTAATAAGGAGAGAAATAATGAAATTATCTGTCAAATTTAGCATTTGCATTGCTTTTTTGATGTTGATATTGCTATTCGGATGTGGATATGAAGGAGTTAGGCATGAACCACAACCACCTTCAATTATACTCTATAATGTTCCACCTGACAGTTCTATTATGGGTAATGCTCCCATCTTAGCATGGAAAGGTTTCGATAAAGACGGGCGGATCATTAGATATGAATATATCGATATCCCAAAGTCAAAGTGTAGTAATATTGACCTTTACGAGAAGTATTACAAAGGTGAGGCTGAAATTCCTGACTCGGTTGAATTGTTAACTGATAGGTTTATAAGATGGATGTCAACATATAGGGAAGGAGATACAATATACCTTTCTCTTGAAAAGGGTGAGGATATAACTGAACATCTCTTCTGCGTTAGGTCTATCGATACATCTGATGCAGATACAAACTTATATTCTGTGCCGGAGTGTAGAATATACTTTAGAACAAACCAACCACCGGATAGTTGCGTAATAGAGCGGAATACACTTGCGTTTACAGAAGGAGATACAATATGGATGTTGTACGATTTCACTTATGAATGGCAAGGTGTTGAATTAACTTGGAGAGCACATGACCCTGATAATTCCGTTATATTAGAGTATAACTGGTGGGTTGAAAACTTCGACGATTCCACTGATATCGCGAGAACATCACTTGCGGATGATAGTACTTTAGGTTCTATTTTTGCAGGTTTCGACTCGACTGATGGCTGGGTTAGATCTGAAAAAACTATTCTTAAGAATATTCCAACAGGACATTGGAGATTTATAATTCAAGTTCGTGATGATGCATTTTATACAGGTGCAGCGGATACACTTGAATTTTATTGTGTAAAACCTGCTTTCGATCCCTCAGAAACTACTATTTACGATGATATGTATAACCGGGATTATCATTATAAAATGCTTCTTATTTA
>JAUXEQ010000146.1 GCA_030620455.1 bacterium
ATTTTCCACTAATTTTGATACAATCGATTGGTTTGATCCTACACTTGGGATAAGAGTTGTTCCGGATCCTCTTTTTATTAATTATGGCGTTGGTGAAAGCATGACTAACGAAGTAACAGTTAAGATTAAAAATTTGTCCACTGAAATACTTAAGCTTAAAGTAATAGAATACTCAGAAAGTGTTATTGAGAAACCTAAATTTAAGAAGAATGTGCTGAAGAGCAAAAAGTCGACTGATATGAAGGTTAGGCTGAATACCGATTATGATGTGCTTAGACCGATTCAGGCATCTATTGTTGTAATTGCGTTGGATGACAAGGATGAGGAAGTGATTAGATTTAGTATCCCAATTATCGGTGGTGGAAGGCAATAATTCTCTTGAAGTTTGAAGTTTCTGTTTAGATTTCATAAGTACTAATTATTTATTGTATTTATTGGTGTCGATAGCAATTATGTGAAAGTTATTAAAACAGATTAAGTTAATTATTATCAATAATGTAATCGATGTGGTTTACAATAAAGCCTTATGAAAACCAAGTTGTGAAGCAAAGGTGAAGAAGTAGTAATCGTGGGAATTGAGAATTATTCGTTATATTTGGGCGACCATTGTCGCCCTTTTTAATAGATACCTTATAAATTTAGCTTTAAGGGCTGTAGACAATGCATTCTAAAATCGAACATAATCGACATGCAATGGCGGTCTTGGAATTTCCCAAGATTATTGAAGCAATATCTCACTATTGCACTACTGAAACAGCTCGTAAAGAAGTTCAGTTATTGAATCTTATCAAAGATATCGACTTAATAAATCTGCGTCAGGAAATAATTTCGGAAATAAGGCAACTGCTGGGAATTTCTAATGAACCGAATCTTTCTGGGCTTGGAGATCCTCAGCTCTTTTTAGATAAAGCACAAAAAGAAGGTGTATTAAGCGAATATGAATTATGGGAAATTTCTAAACTAAGCAGAATTAACAGTCACGTTTTAAGGATCGCAATCAGCAAGATTCGATTCCCCCGTCTGAGGGATCTTCTCGAGGGTTTAATGGAAACTTCCTCAGTACATCATAATATCGAACGATTTATAGAAGCTCCGGGAGTGTTCAAGGAGGATGCCTCGGAAAGACTTGTTCAGCTCAGAATGCTAAGGAAAGTAGCCCATGATAAACTTCAAGACAAACTGGAGTCGCTTCTTGTCGACGATAAATATATCGATTACTGGCAAGAGAATCTCATAACGCTTAGAAATGAGAGATTCGTTCTCCCGCTTAAGGCAGAACGTAAAACTCATATGCCCGGAGTAATTCACGATAGGTCTGCAACCGGTGCGACTCTTTTCATTGAACCACTTGAAATTGTACCGCTTAATAATCAACTTCGAGAGTTGCAGCTTGAAGAACATCAAGAAAGAAATAGGATTCTGCGAAAGCTCTCCGAGATTGTCGCAGCGTATGCACATCAGCTATATACTAACCTTAAAATACTTCACCATCTTGACTTCCTTACAGCAATTGCATGTTTTGGGGATTCTATTTCCGGTAACACTCCTACAGTAGCTGAGGATGTACCTTTGACTCTTATCGATGCCCGACATCCAATTCTGCTTATAGAAAGAGGTCTGAAGAACGTTGTTCCACTCGATATGGAGATGACTCCCAGAACCAAATGCATCCTTATAACCGGCCCTAATATGGGTGGAAAAACTGTGGCACTAAAAACAGTTGGATTAATTTCGTTTATGGCTATTTCTGGTTTGCCTGTTCCTGCGGATTCTAAGACCAAAATCCCTTTCTTTAAAAAATTCTTTGCAGACATTGGCGATGAGCAATCTGTGGAAGAGAGTATTTCATCGTTCACAAGCCATTTGGTACACTATAAAGATGCAGCTGAAAAAGCGGATTCCTCATCTTTAGTTCTGTTCGACGAGCTTGGTGGAGCCACAGACCCACAGGAGGGTATGCCGCTTTCTTGGGCATTAGTCGAGAGCCTTGTTGAACAAGGCAGCATTCTAATTTCCAATACACATCTTGGTGGACTTATTGGATTGTCGGTTAAAAGTGATAAAGTTACCAACGCTGGTATGGAGTTCGACGAACACAATATGAAGCCGACATATAGGATGATTTTGGGAGTACCGGGGAAATGCTGGGCTATTGAAACTGCGAGAAGTATCGACTTACCTGAGGAAATTCTAAAAAAGGCGGAAGAATTCTCTGGTGGTGGTACAGCTTTGGATAAGGTCCTTTCTGAACTTCAGAGAAAAATTCGAATAGCCGAGGATCAGAAACGCACACTTGGTGAGGAATTGGCGGATATTAAAGCAAAACGACAGATACTTGAAGGTCTTATGATCTCAAACCAACAGAAGGAAAGAGAACTAGATAGGCTCAGAAGAGCTTATGATGATCAGAGGGAAACAAGGATCGCAGCGGCTATTGAACGTGAAATAGAGAAAATAAGAAATGATTGGGAGAAAATAATTAGCGAACAACCTGAAAGGCAGAGAGATAAGGGAAAAGTAGATGAATTCATTTCAAACCTGAAAGCCCGACTTAAAAGAGCTGAAAAGGCAAGGGATAAAAGAAGAGGAATGTCCAAAGAACTTGAGCCCGGGCAACGTGTTTTCATCTATAGGCTTAGAAAGTGGGGTGATGTATCCGAGCCTACCGATGAACAAGGTTTTGTTAAAATTGTGGTTGGAAATATGACTCTTAGAGTTCACTCGAGCAGTGTGGACACGGAACATGAATATGATAAAAAACGAGCAAAGAGAAGAAAACAAACAGGTGGTATAAAATATAAACCAAGAAAAGTCCCCCCAAAATTTGACATTAGGGGATGTACTCCCGAAGAAGCCTGGGTAAGAATCGATCGGTTGTTGGACGATGCTGTTTCTTCAGAGACAAATGAAATTCTTATTATTCACGGAAAAGGTACAGGCACTCTTAGAAGATTTATTCGAGATAAATTTCACCTCGATAAAAGAATCAGCGAGTTGAAACTGCCGACTCAACGTATGGGTGGTGACGGTGCAACTATTGCAGTCATTGCATTAGATATCGATGGAAATGTAGAAAAAAAGAATACAAAAACTCCAGAATCTTTTGCTCAATAAATTATAAATTTTCGTTTTAAGCCACTATCTCTTTTTTTGTTGGCAATAATTTTGCTAAATACCATATGGCAAAAGGCAGCAAAATCATTGGGAGAATTCCGAGCGAAATTTTTGTGCCTAATTAAGAGATCACGGGAGCCAAATTTTCCCCTTAGCTGCCGAAAATCCCGCGACAATAGGGCTGGATAAATACGTCTCACCTTTACCTTGCTTACCTTTGAAGTTCCTGTTTCCTGTAGAAATTTGAACTTCTCCGGTTCCGGTCATACCAATTTGTCCTTGAGCACAACCTCCACAAGCTTGATGTGAAAGCACTGCACCAGCCTCGAAAAGCTTCATCCAGATTCCCGAACGAAGTAGTTTTGATGTAACAATCCTTGTAGCCGGAACAATACGTAAAGTTGTCCTAGGAGCAATTGAGTTTCCTAAGGCTTTTGCGCCAGCTTCAATATCCTCAAAACGACCGTTTGTGCAACTTCCTATAAACACAGTGTCAATATTTGTGCCAATTACCTTTCTAACAGGAAGCACGTTATCCGGAGAGTAAGGTAAGGCTATCATAGGCTCTAAATCAGAGATATCTACTGTAAATTCTTTGTCGTATCGGGCATCGGTATCAGCGTAAAATGGCTCAAAATTCCATTTAGCTGGTGAGAGTATTTCAAGTTCTTTCGATAACGAATCATTAGGTGGAATAATTATGGAAATCAAGCCCAGTTCAGTGCCCATCGAGGCTATGGTTATGCGACCTGCAAGGTTGAGAGAGTCGATGTAATCGCCATAAAGCTCGACTGAAGTTCCAAGAAGACTGTGCGAACCGAATTCTTTTAAAAGAGACAGCACGAAGTCCTTTGGGGTTACAAGTTCGTTTTTGGGTATGCTATCGATATTGATTCTGATGGATTTTGGAACCTTAAACCAGACTTTACCTGTTGCAAATGCAAATGCGATATCTCTGTCACCCATACCCTGACCGAATGCTCCAATCGCACCCATTATGTTATAATGGCTGTCTGTACCTATCACGGTCATTCCTGGGCGAATCCAACCTTCTTCTATCAAAACATGATTGCCGATACCTTTATCAACGTCGTAAAGAGGAATATTATGTTTTCTTGAGAAATTTCTTACAATCTGCTGGTTCTCAGCATATGGGATGTTATTCGCTGGAGCCACTGTATCGAATGTAAAAACTGCTCGACTTTTATCGATTACAGGATTATCAGGAAAATATTTATCAAGATGTTTTACAACATTAGGTCCACCGAAATCTCTGGCACTCGATACATCGATATTCAACCAGAAGATATCTCCCGGAGATAATGATTTTTTATCGGAGTGTTTCAAGAAAATTTTTTCTATTATCGTATACCCCATTTTTTCTCCCTGTTAATATTAATACTATGCAATATAACCATATTTAATTATTTGTCAGACCAATTAATATTCTCGACAGGCAAATAGAACAAATTTATTTTAGGAATGGATAAGTTGAAGTGCATTTGACTTCGGCACGGAAATTGTTATAATTTATTATAAGGGTTGCAGAAAGGATAATTATGAAGATCGGTATTATAGGAGGAGGACCCGGGGGCTATGTAGCTGCTATTAGGGCTTCGATGCTTGGTGCTGAGGTTACAATATTCGAGCGAGAGAGAGTAGGTGGCATCTGCACTAACCACGGA
>JAUXEQ010000175.1 GCA_030620455.1 bacterium
ATAGGTTATACCGATAGTGCAATTGGAATTAACTGTTTGAATGTTATTTTAGCGTCGGCAGATAGCGAGATAATTTTCTACGATGATTTTGAAAATCCTAGCACAGGACTTTTTGAATCAACGGATTCCGGTATCTTTGACTATACTAGTTACGCAAACATAAGAAGGATAGATTCTGCTCCATCAGGTCTTGGTTTTGCTGGTATTCCATCTGCAAGTGGAGGAATTTATGAGGAGGGAAAGGAATATACTTTTACTACAAAGCCTATATTCATTAGGGAATT
The DNA here is from genome assembly GCA_030620455.1 of bacterium. Lineage (GTDB taxonomy): Bacteria > UBP14 > UBA6098 > B30-G16 > B30-G16 > JAUWMV01. Next base: position 285 of record JAUXEQ010000175.1, read on the forward strand.
CCCTGAACTGTATATAAGTTATTTTTATTGGGCTAACTTTAGAGATCATACGGCATTTATCGAGGGGTATGACGGAGTTGTATTAGAGATTAGCGTTGATTATGGTGAATGGATACAAGTGGATCAATTCGCTACGGGGGTTATATTTCCGCCTTATACAGGATATATCACTGTGGGTGTATCTAATCCTCTTGAAATGAAATTGTGCTATTGTAAGGATACGAGAAATTGGATTTTTACGAAAACAGCGGATTTAAAGAGATTAGGTTTTGTTACAGAGGGAGATAGTCTTAGAGTAAGATTTAGATTTGGTTCTGCAATATTTACAACTGATCCCGATACAATAAATGGTTTCTATATTGACGATTTTCAAATTGCTTCGTCAAGTGCTCCGATGGGACCTTTTATGCTGAATAGTTGTGTAACATTGCCTTATTTAGGTAAGATCGATGTTACAGCTTATTACAATACTGTTTTATGTGAACATAGCGCTACTATTATCAACGCAATTGTTAATTCTTCTGGGCAACAGTATAGTGTTGCATGGACACCAAGAGATAAAGTACTTCATCCAGAAAGAATATCTACTTGGGCTTTTCCTAGTACAACAACTTATTTTAAGGTTAAAGCAACGAACAGGGCCTCCGGTTGTGAAGCAGTTGATAGCATTCTTTTGAGAGTAGATAAATTAGGCATAGAGGCATTTGGTAGAACTCGTGTATGTGAGGGTGATAGCGTTGACCTTTACTGTTTAATTTCCGACGGCATAAATCCCATGACTATAAAATGGTTCGAAAGAGACCCTGATACTGACATTGTAGAAGAGATTCATGATGGAGATAGTCTGAAAATTGAAGCAGAGAGTTCACGGTGGTTTTACTGTTTCGTTGTAGATAGCGCTCGATGTACGAAAGAAGATAGCATCTATATTAGGGTAAGTCCTCTTCCAGGAATGGCAGCTTTAATACTTCCAGAAGAGTATGACACAATTAACTTTGATGAGTCTCTTCTGTTCTGGGAAGATGCAGCTTATACAGAAAATTATACACTTATAGTCAATGCGGAAACTCTTACTGTTCTGGATTCAAACTCATTTTTCCTCGAAGACGTAGATTGTAATGCTTCTTATGAATGGAGTGTTATCTCCCATAATCATTGTGGTGATACTGAATCACCAATATGGCATTTCAGAATTAGATCTTGTGGTGAACCTATTATAAAAATAATCGAACCGTATATCGATACATGGACAGCCTGCGAAGATCAGCAGATTATTGTAACTCTCACAGATTCGGATGGAGTAAATGATTCCTCTATTATCTTGAATGTTAATTCTATTAGATATACAGTTGATGGTTCAACATTGAAATTCGAAAATGATACTCTAACTTTCACACCAACTTTTTTATGGACAGATAATGAAACTGTTACTGTGTGCATTGAAAGTGTTGCGGATTCATTCGGAAATGCATTGGACATTCCAGAATGTTGGAATTTTATGGTCGACCTATCACCTCCGGTTATTGGGATTTACGAACCCGACTCTGTTATATCCCCAATTGAAGAGAACCTTAGAATTGTTGTCCTAGATTTTCTATCGGGCGTTGATACCACGACTGTAGAGATTTCTATAGAGCACTTGGGTGGTTCGGGAGTCTATTACACCTCTGATATTGTGTTTAGTGACGATACTTTGATTATTCCTGTTGATACTGTGGACTTTATAAGAGGAGATACTGTAAACATATATGTTACTGTAGGGGATTCTCCCGAGTATTGTGGTCCTAATTATCTCGATTCCTGTCTGCGCATACCAGTTGGAGAATGCATGCTTTTTGTTGGAATATGCAGCGGTTTATATGCATGCCCCGGTGAGAGTGTTCAGCTTGGCGAACTTATCGTTTTGGGTGGCGCAACGCCACCATTGGGCTTTAGATGGTTTGATGTGCATAGTACTCTTATATCGACAGACCCGAGTCCAACGATTTTAATTGATTCAACTACAAGTTTCAAAGTATACGTTAACGATGCAATGGGTTGTACTGCATGGGTAAATATTCCCGTTGGATGCATGTTTAATCCTGTAGATTATATCGAACTCATATATCCAACCCCAGAACTAACTGTTAGAGCTGGTTCCACAACTGTATATTGGCATTCACCGGGTAGAAGCGAGCCGATTTACTATACCATTACCGTTAATGACTCGATTATGGCAAGTGAGATTACTGATACTCAATTCACATTTCTCACAGTATGTGAGAACACATATTCATGGTATGTAGATGGTTATAATATATGTTATCATAGACAACCGCATTGCACATTAGGATATACCGATACAAATGAAGTATATTATTACAGTGATACCGCAATTTTCATCGGTAGCACGAGAGAACCGATCTTTTACACTGCGCCATGCCATGGACCAATAGCTTCAATTGTTCGACCAGAACCAGAAACATGGTCAAGATGTTTACCTGACAGCATTATTGTTGAGATAACTAGTCTTGCCACGATTGTAGAAACAACTATTGTTCTCGAGGTCGATGGTGTGAACTATACTGTTTTGTCCTCATATTTGACTTGGGTCGATCCAATACTTGTGTTTCATCCTGCAGTTTTTGAGGATGGTGACACAGTTAGAATATGTTTGCGAAGTGCCATCGATGAATGGGGTGGTCTGCTCGAGGTGGATTCTCTATGCTGGGAATATTTCATTGATCGATCTCCTCCAGTAATACTAAGCACAACTTTCAGCGCATCTGATACAATAGCTTCCAAACGACCCGAGATTAAATTCGAAATTTACGATTCACTTTCAGGCGTGGATTTCTTTACAATTACACTTGATATAGGACATTGGAGCTTTAGAACAGGAGATGCATGTCTAGACATTTCATTATTACCATCGGGTCATGTCGGTATTGAAGTAGATTCAACATGTATTTCGTTTTCTGCATGCGACACTGCAACTGTGAGATTAACAGTTTCCGATAGTACTCGATATTGTGGAGCGAATATATTGGATACATCCTGGGTAATGGTTACAGATTGCGATCCTCCTGAGGCACGACCTGTATGGATTCCTCCTGACCTATGGTACTCGTGCGAGGATGATTCGATTGTTATTTGGCTTTATGATAGACTTGCAGGTGTGGATACGGTTAGAATTATTCTTATCGTTGAAGATGACACGATTACATGGGGAGATCCGGGATTGAGTTATAAAAACGATACTCTAGTATATAAACCTCCAATACCTTTCCCTGAGAGTGGAACGATAAATGTAAAACTTAGCGCAATCGATTTCGTAGATAACGAGTTGATTCCACCATTAGAATGGTTCATCAAAGTCGATAAAGTGGCACCAAGAATTCTCGATTTCGACCCGGATTGTGGCGATACAATACCATACATTTCACCTGAAGTTTCAATATTATTTATGGATGATGGATGCGGAGTTATTCTGGATAGTGTGAGCGTTTCATTAAACGACACATTAGTATTCTATTACCACGATGGCTCGATCGATCTTTCGGGAGGAAGACTTATTTTCGACTGCAGCGACACTGGAATTAGATTTGAGAACGGTGATTCCGTAAATATTTGCTGGCATTTAGTAGATTGTGCTGGAGAAATTTGTCCAAACAACGTGCTTGACACATGCTGTATGATTTATATCGCCGGCAACGGACCGCAAGTAGCAATTGATCATCCATCCGAGGTTTGGGTGTCTTGTCCAGATGATAGCATTAGGTTTATTGTCAGCGATGAGAATGGTATTATCATGAATTCGATAATAATTGAGGTTTGCCGTGGTCCAGATTGCTCAACTTGTATAACTTATACAATGGCTGATCCACAAATTCATTCAATCGAAGAGTTCGACGACTCAGTTACATTCTGGTTTGTTCCCTCCGTTCTCTTTGAGGATAAAGATACTATTTGTATTCATGCAGTCGAAGTAAGTGACTCTATTACAAACCCAATGCAAAGTACTGATAGTATTATTTTATATATGGACATTTCTGCGCCTGTGATATTGAGTAGCAGTCCTGAGGACGGAGA
>JAUXEQ010000136.1 GCA_030620455.1 bacterium
GCCCATCCGGAGCAGTTCAGCATAAGAACTTCTTCAAGGACCAGATATTCGCTATGGTTGTTGAAGCTACAAAGGATTATTAAATCCATATTTTAGAAGCTTCCCTCATAAATTTAACTACATCATTTAGATGAACATCTTTCTTATTGATTATTGTTTAATATAGTAATAGTGATTTCTATTCCCTCGAATTCAGTATTATTCGAAATCTTATTTCGGGAGGAATCGTCTATTATACAAAAGAAGCCACATCTTCTTGCTTTAATCGGCAGATGCTGTGCTAAAATCTCGCAATTCTAATGTTATTTAATTTTCTTTGTCAGGATTTGCGGTGGTTTTTTAGGAATCCAATAGTGAGTGTACTAAATGTTTCCCTTCTATTCATTGAAAGGATACCAATTAATTTGGCGATATTTACACTTGTTCTAACTAATCGTTAGACCCAGCACAGAAACGCTGTTAGTCGATTCCGATCGAACATATAATGACAATATCCTTGTGGTTGGGAACATTGTGGTTATAATAGACAATAATACACTTTGAATGTCATAATGAAGAATTTTACATAAGGATAGTTCTTTTCAAAATTTCGCCAAGTTCTTGAATTCGGTACGGCTTAATTGCAATGTTTTTAAAACCGTATTCTTTATAGTTTGCAATTGCCTTATTACTGGAATAGCCGCTGGATACAATAGCCTTAGCATCTGGGTCTATTTTCAAGAGTTTGGGTATTGCCTCGACACCACCCATACCACCAGGAACTGTTAGATCCATTATGACAACATCAAAAAGTTCTCCTGCATCCATTGCTTCTCGGTACATCTCAAGCAATTCCGATCCATCACTGGAGAACTCACACGTATATCCAAGATGCTTTAACATCAAACCAAGAACATCTCTAACAGTGGGGTCATCATCCATAACGAGGATTCGACCTGAGCCTAAAGACAATTTTTTCTCCTCTCTTTGTTCTGGTTCTGCTTCTATTCCTAATGCTGGGAGGAAAATACTAAAAGCAGCTCCTTTACCAAGCTCAGATTGCACATTAATGTGCCCATTATGTTTTTTAACAATGTTATATGTTATAGCTAAACCAAGACCACTTCCAGTCTTTTTTGTTGTATAAAAAGGATCGAAAATTTTAGAAATATCGTTTGGAGCTATTCCGGGACCGTTATCCTTTACCATAATCTTGACATAATCTCCAGATTGTAATGGCAAATTATCCTCGATAGAAACATGCACATTCTCAGCGGAAATATCGATAACGCCGCCATAAGGCATTGCTTGTTGTCCGTTAATAATTAGATTTTGAAGCACCTGTCCAAATTGTCCCGGATCCACTTCAACAGCTCTAAGATTACTTGGTAGTGAGTACTTGCACCTAATATTTGAACCTCTTAGAATTAATTCTGCAGAATTAAGAATAATTGATTTTAAGGGAACCTTTTTCTTGTTAGTAGTTTTTCCTTTGGCAAATGCCATTAATTGCTCGGTTAATTCCTTTGCTCTAAGAGAACCAGTTTCCGCTTCGTTCAGTATTGTATATATTCTACTTGAACTATTCACTAACATTTTTGCCATGGAAATATTTCCCATAATTGCTATGAGGATATTGTTAAAATCGTGAGCAATGCCACTTGAAAAGAGACTCAAAGACTCGAAATGTGAGGCTTTAATGAACTCCTGTTCAATTATCTTCTCCTTTGTAATGTCCCGAAATACAATTACAACACCTGTTATTCTATCATCAGGTTTTTTAATAAGTGCTGTGCTATAGTTTATTAATCGTTCTACACCATCCCTTGAAATTAGAAGACTGTCTGGTAATTTATCGATTGCACCACTATTCATTATAACCTGAGAAACTAAGTTTTCTATAGGGTTTCTAGTCTTTGGATTACTTATTCTGAAAATTTCGTTTAGAAAACGACCTTTAACTTCATTCTCATTCCATCCTGTAAGCTGCTCGGCAACCCTATTCATGAGAATAATCCTGGATTCCATGTCAGTTGTTATAACACCTTCGGCAAGACTCCAAAGTGTTACATTCAACTGTTCTTTTTCAATGTTTAAGGCAATTTTGGTTTTTTTAAGCTCCGTTATATCGACTCCAGAAAGAAGTATTCCTAAAACGGTTTCTCTATCCTTTATTAAAACCTGCCCAGGTGAAAAAAACAGTGTATGGGAATTACCATCCTTATCTAAAATATCAACTTCTGTCCCGAGCGTTTTTTCTCCGTTAAAACCTCTCATAATGTGTTGTCTAAGCAAATCTCTATGCTCAGCAATAATAAAATTAAAAATTTCCATTCCGATTATTTCCTCTTTAGAATAACCAGTAATTTCTGTTGAAAATCGGTTTGCATTAATAACAATTTCATCTGGGCCAATGATAAAGTTTGCAGTTCTGCTTTCCTCAAAAAGGAATTTGTATTTTTCCTCGGATTTTCTAAGATCAAGTTCAAATTCTCTTCTCTTTATATAGCCACCAATAATTTCTACAGTAGCAAAAAGCATATCTATATCTTCAATGTTCCACATTTTAGTTGATTCGGTATTGCCAAATATAACAAATCCAACCCATTCCTCCTCAATCCACATAGGTATTATTAGTATCGATCGTATTCCCAGAGAATTAATAAATTCTCTTTCTGTTTCAGGAAAAGAGTTTACCAGTCCGTTAATACATTCTCCATGAGACATTGTTTCTTTCCATCTATTAAGTCTGGATTTATAAGGAATTTTCATTTCTTCTATTTTTATGATTCCATTATATTCCAAACAGGTTTGCTCTAATAGTTGCATGCATAAACCGTAAATTGGGTCCTTATAGTTTTTAAAAATGAGGATTTTATTAGCCCCAGAAATATCAAGTAGCAATTTCAATCCTTCAGTTAGAGATGGATGAATTGTTTTTTTCATCATTAATATTCGAATAAAGTCAGAGATATTTCCCTTTGTTTTAAGAGCTTTGGAAACCTTACTCGGTATAATTTTCGCCTTAGATATATCCTGAGAAATGCTGCAGATCATGAAGCCTTCTTCAGCTTTAATAAGATAATGCAAGATTTGAATTTCTTTAATTTTACCCAGTGGAGTTTCTATTTTTCTTTCAACAAATTCACCGACTCTAATTGAAGAACCTGTTTCAAGAACTTTTTTTTGAAAGAATTTTATGTTTTCGTATTCTTCTAAAGTCTTCTGTTCCTTGGGAGTTAACATATATTGAATATCCCATATTTTCTTTCCTATTGCATTTTCTTTATTTATCTCAAAAATCTCCTCAGCACCTTTGTTCCACTCGACAATTTCTCCCTTGGGGTTGCATATAACAATGCCCTCGGGAAATTGATGGACTAGTTTTTTAAATTTGTCCTCCGATTTATAAAGAGCTTTTTCTATCTGTTTACGTTCTGTTAAGTCTCGCGCTATTGTTAAAGCTACAGTACGATCATCCTGCTGGAATAAAGTGGCTTTTATTTCAACTGGGATTTCAAAGCCTTTGCTATTAATCATCACTGTTTCAACAGGTTCTTTTTCTTCATCTAAAGGTTCATTCAATTTCTTCTCATAGTCGCTTTCAACATGGACTTTGAGAATATCGGATGGAGAACTATTTAGCATTTCACTTCGAGTATATCCAAGCTTAACACATGCAATATCATTAACCTCAAGGAATTCTTTGGGATTGTTATCAGAGTCAATTTCAATTAAAAAGGTTGCATCGTTGGAGTTGTTAAAAAGATTGTTATATTTATCATTATCCCTTTTTATAATTTCAGTTTCTCTTTTGTTTTTTATAACAATTACTGTTGATGCTGCGCCAAAAAGAAGGATAAACAAGCTTGACATTAGCCTGTAAGACAGTTGATTAAAAAAGACTTGATTAATCAAGTCTTCGTTAAACGATGCTCTTGAAAGGAACATTATATATGTTAATGCTGCATCAGCAATCCAAAAGAAGGTCAATAAAAGAAATGTAAGTATTATTACTTTATATTCAGTTTTCATAAGGCAAGCCTATACTATTCAGTCGAAGTAATAGCTAAACATTATAATTAAGAATGCTGAACACTTAACAATCTGGTTTAACTCATCAGCAAAAATAATTCCTTAACTTATTATAGCAAGTTTTTTTTATTATTATTATCCCATTGTGACTAATAGAGATTAAAAACTTTTATAATGCTATATAATAGGAGTTATCGAGTAAATCAATGTAGCTTAGGGTGATATTTGAAACAGATTATTCTACAGTTTTGAATTTTAGCTCTGGCTCACTGCAAATTAATTTTCGTTTCTCCCATATCAAACTTCTAAGAACAGGTTGAAAAGTCTCAAGCGTAATAATGATATCGTTTTTTATGGAATTTGATGTCATGGTGGCACCAGAAATTGCATCCACCTCAATTGTAGAGTCGACCTTTTGATCGCAAAAATTCTTTAAAAAGCCTTTTTTTCGCAAAAGTTTCACATAAGCAGGCGTTTCCTCGGATTTCATAATACTCAATTGCAGAATTTCATCGGTAGGACTAATCAAAATCTCAAGATATGTTGCACCTTGATAACCCATTTCTGCAGAATAGTCTCCCGTTTGAAGATAATATCGAGCAGAATCACCGACCCCAGAAACTGCAAAACGTCCGTTGTTAAACTTATAAAGTACTACATTCGTGTCAGATGTGAATTCGATAGCGCTTTTTTTGAAACTGTCGTCATCTAGTGACTCTCTGCAGGCAACAGAATCAACGCTGGCAAACAACAAGACTATTGTTAGAAAATTTATTGTTTTTACCTTCATAACTTTTTCTATCCTTTATACAAGGAGTTTCAATCCCTTGTTTTGCAGTCTATTGTTTAGTGCCTATCCTTCTATATGTTCAGTGGTTTTTCATAATACAAGCTGGAGTGAATATTACAACAATTTAATCTTCCGATTGCCAGATTTTTCAATAGATGTAATTTTGATTCGTAAAGAGCATGAATGGCAAAATAAAATCTCA
>JAUXEQ010000103.1 GCA_030620455.1 bacterium
CTCAATCGTTTCACAAACCCTCCTAAACGAAAATCGATATTTTCAATGTCCACCAGCAAATATATTATAATATATTAAAAGTTCTCAGTTTATACTTTATTATTGAACTTTCTGACTAAGCTTCTTAACCTTGCAATGTAACCGCTTATATTTTTTAATTATGTCCTCGAGGAAGATAATATTCAAGGAGAATTTTAAATTTACTGTCCAGATAATCGAGACATCATGTGAGATAGTGAACGATATTATCAGGGATTTCATGTTAGGGATAGAGATCGATTTCTATCCTATCTTGTAGATACTGAAATGAAATTCAGAACTTCCTTTACATTGCGCTGGATCGATAATATCTTCCCAAAAGCGAATTTGTTAATTTATCTTCTAATCGAGCAAGCATGCTTATGATTCACAGTTTGATACGAAATATAGACTACAATTTGATTATTGATTCTCTAATTACAAGTTATAATATTATAAGGCTTTCCTAAGGGGGAATCTGTGAGGAAGATTTTACCGATATTGTTCGTATTACTTGCATTATCGATTATTCTCGCCGAAGAGCAGGCATTAATCAAACCCGACGCAAAACAGGGCGGGTTCGGTGCTTCTGTATTTAAATTCACATCTATAGCCGATGAGTTCTCGTTTGTTTTAGGGGCTCGTGGAGGATGGGTTATAGAACAAATCGCTATTACCGGCATTGGAGCTTATGTTATGCTAAACCCAATTAATGCGAAAACAAACGGGCAGTATTTATTTTCAAACGGAGGTTGTTACAGGTCTATGAATCTTTTCGATTCCGAACCAATTGATACAAGCTCGACAGATAGACAAGATGACAAATTAGGATTTGCATATGTTGGATTTGAATTGGGATTGACATATCCTTCAAATGATATGATTCATTTTGTTACCAACGTTCATATTGGTTCTGCAATTAGTTTGTTCTATAATTTCGAGGACTTCGAGATTGAGGATGAGGATTGGGATAATTTCTTTCTCTTAGAAATCGAGGTTGGTTTGGAAGCTAATATTACTAATAATTTTAGAATAGCTCTTACCGGTGGATATAGATTTGTCAGCAATGTTGGGCTCGAGTATTATAGTAACTCTGATTTTTCCGGTTATTCTCTTAACCTTGCATGTAAATTCGGTAAAAACATGTGATTGTCTGGTAATTTGTTTTAAGTAATATAATCCACATATACAAACGTAAAAAAAGTATTCTAATGAAATATGTCATAGAGAAATTGATTCGCGATAGCTTATTTATGAAAGCGCTTTCAATATCATTATTAATATCGACGTTTATTGTGTCCTATAAGCAAATCGATGCACAGGCATTCGAGGTCAAATGCGACCCGGGAAAATCATACTATAGAAATTCGCGGTTCCTATTTATATCGGCAAAGAAAACCCCCGAGTTCGCAATATGGCTCGAGGATACTTTTCATAATTATGTATCTACAATTTTTGTAACTTATGGTGCAGCGAAAAAATTCGACAGAGAAATTCATCCTCTTCCTGTTTGGGTTCATGCTCTTAAGAACGCTCTACCCGATAATATCAAACCTTCAAATACTCCTTTTCTAAGCGATTCAATAATTGGTGAAGCTCCCACGCATTTTAGATATTGGTTCGAAATCCAGTTTAGAACAGATACAATACTCCAGCACCGAAGATACCTTATTCGAATCGAAGTAAATCAGTATGCCGATTTCAACGAGATGTATTCCGCAGACCTTCCATCCGATGATCCGTTTTACAGTCATAAATGGGGGCAACCATCTGTTATATGGGAGAGTTTAATGATTATTCCGGGTGATTTCCCGCAGGTCTATAAGGCATACATATTAGGTCATGGCGACCCACAATGCAAAACCGGACAGGTTTTCCGAGATACCACCGGATTGACTACTGCAGTGCAAATTTTTTCTCAAATAACAATCGATAGGATTGAATAAACTATGCTTTCACTGGATTAAAGCGTTTTTTTAGAATTTATCTTAATTTACTATTTGATAATATTAGTAAAAAAGCTAACAATCACTTTCGATGTCTTAAAATTCAAATGGAAAACTTTCGATAAAAGTGCCTATTGATTAAATTTTAATTATTTATAAATAATCATATCTATGTGTGGCAGATCATTGTTGTGTTCAGGCTTTTTAGTTCTTACCAAAGAATTCGTCGATAATTACTAAAGATATGTATTTAGACCTTGTAACATAATGCTGTCGATCTAAAATCTTAAGGCTTGCAAGAGAAAAAAAGTATATTTAATTAGAATAAATATCATTTGTCAAAGTTTAACTGCTATTTAAATTTGATTGTAAATAAAATAATCCAAATAAAAAAAAGTGATTTCCCGAAGTAGAATTCGGTTGTGAAACGGCTTTTACGGTTCATTTTTGATTGCTGTTTCGTGGAAAAACCGATTTTTTTGGTAAAAAAGCCCCAAAATGCATATTTTTCACGTATTTCTTGCTTTTTTATCTTGACAAACTACTGTGGCTACAATATTGTGCCTGTGAAAAAACAATGAAGCCTTAAAAATCAAGCTTCTGACATGGGGGGTAAAAAATAATAAGCAAGCTTATCTTTCCATAAAGTGAAAATATTTTTGCTATAAATAATGTTAGAATGTAATTAAGATAGAAGATAATAAAAATTTTTAGATAATTGAATTTTGTTGTTAAAAGATAAAATATTGGGAAAGTTGAAATTAGGAAAGCGAGAATTTTACAAGACTTAAAAAAATTAAAAGATTAGCAGCTGCTTTTAAACAGTGAAATTACTCTAACGAAAGGAGAGTGAATATGACAAAAGATGAATTAGTAGCAAAGGTCGCAGGGGCAACAACTATGCCCAAGACGCAGGTCAACAAGATGTTGAAAGCTACATTAGGCGAAATTTCCAAAGCTCTTGCAACTGGTGAAAAAATCAGTTTCGTAGGATTTGGGACGTTTGATGCTGTGGAGCGAAAAGCCAGAGTTGGTCGCAATCCCAAAACCGGCGAAGAACTGAAAATACCTGCAACTATTGTACCGAAATTTAAAGCTGGTAAGAACCTTAGAGAAATGGTTCGACGTAGAAAAAGATAAGATTTGCAAATAACTGTGACTGCAGCGTGGGATTTATTCCCACGCTGTTTTTTTTCATATAAGGGGATAAAAAAAATTGTCTCAACAATAACATTGGCACATCTATGTTGTAGCTTAACTTATTTATCGATAACAATTCCTTTTGGATATATAAAAAAATAGTATAATATAAAATAATTAGCACGGGGGGTCGCAGGTAACCGCGCCCTTAGCTCAGCTGGATAGAGCGCATGACTACGAATCATGAGGTCGCAGGTTCAAATCCTGTAGGGCGCTGTTATCTCATCGAAAAGATTGCGGGGATCTGATGCAACTTTTTAGTTTATCAGTTTGTTTAATATCATTCTATTTTTTTTTGTAATATAAAACCTCTTGCATTAATTCTCTTAACAACCATATATTATTACAAAGTAAAATGAGAAGAATTTGTTTAATTGCGACTTTGATCGCGGGATTGCTTTTTTCTGGGTTGATGCTTAGTGGTGTCAAGGCTCAGAATGTTCTCGTGGATGATCTGCCGTTTTGCGGTCACCATGATACTACTACGTTTTATGCGCTTTGGGACACTCTCACCTCACATTCGGCTACTGTAAAATTTACCTCGAGAGAGAGCCGATTCCCAGTATTAGACAGTTTTGATCTGGTTATAATTATGCATCACAATGGGTGTTCTACCGCTGGATTCAGTTACTATCAGAAGACACAATTAATCGATTTCGTTTGCTATGGCGGGAATCTTCTCGTTATGCCCATTTCCACCGATGATGTTGGTCCTCATAACAATCTTCTTACAGATTCAAGGTGGGTTACTGGGATATCCTTTGGCGGCATGGGTAGAAGTGTGCGTACAACAAATATAGCTTCCTTTTCGCCATTTACAGATGGATTATCATACATGTATCTCGATTACACTGCTATAATGAATGTTTCATCACCAGGGCTGCCATTTATATGGAGCAATGACGGTAAACAGATACTCGCTGCTGTTTCCTATCCGAAACGAACCGACGGTGAAGACTGTGATTGCAGTTACGGTGGCAGAATTTTAGCTCTCGCAGACTGTCACACTTTTGAGGTTCCAGTGATTGGATATGCTGAACCTATGGCATTTAAATTTATAACTAATGCGTTAACGGCTCTTGCGAGGGTAACAGAGGATTCATTAGAGAACTGCAATAGACCGGTGGGAGTTCCGCTTTTAGATTCCGTCGATTGTGCTTCTCCCGGAAGCCTCACTACAATATATGGGCAGGGATTTGATACAACTGTGTCCGTTTTATTTGGAGACTCTCTTATATCTCATTTTCTAAAAGATTCCACTGAAATAATAATCACCGTTCCAGATTGGGCTATTCAAGGCATGCAATCTATTACTGTTGTTATGCTGGGAAGGAAATATAGAGTACCGATTCAGGTTTATTGCGAGTGGCTGGATATAGAGATAGATGCTTTTTGCGGTGATATCGATGACACTGTCTATTTTACAGGTGAGAATATTGATACATCAGCGTTCCTAGAATTTGGTGGGAGCGTTTTGGACTCGGAACTTTTCGAAATAGAAAGCGACACATCCGGATGGTTCATTGTACCAGATACCGCTGGTCTATCAGTTGTTAGCACTTTCGATGAATCCAATCGATACAGTTTCTGTGTCGAAAATGAACCGACACAGAGATCCTGCCTGCGTTTTATGGTTCCATGCCCATGTCCTCCTGTAACCGACGTGGATATTAATATAGAGATAATAAAGTTTTTTGAACGATTGGATGGCACCGATACAGTTTATATTGTTTACAATTTCGATTCGGATGATACTCATAATATTTTAATAGAATGCTCATCGGATGGCGGTCTAACATGGGATTACCCATGCACATCTTTGTACGGTGATATTGGCGATGATATTGCACCGGGAGATAGTCTTATAATTAAATGGGAAGCGGGAACGGATGCTCCTAACATCGAACATTCTAACTGGGCGTTTAGAGTCACCGCTGTAGAACTCTCCACCGAGTCCGATACAACTGGAAATTATATCGTTCGAGATAGTGATGATGCTGGCATCGCTTTCGATTGGGTGGATATTGCCGATGGGAACGGTTTAGACACTTTATGGTCGGAATTTGAGTACGACGATGTGTATAAATTAGTTGCTCTCGGATTTGATTTTGTTTTTTACACGGATACTTTTTGTTCGGTCTTTGTGACGACTAATGGTCTTGTGGGATTCGATGACAAAGATATCTGGTGGTTCATCAACGATACAATATTACCTGATACTACGGCACCTAACAATTTCATCGCTCCCTTTTGGGACGACCTTTACGTTAGGACCACAAGCTGTGTCTATGTCGTATATGGTGGTGAAGATCCGTATAGATGGATGGCAGTTATTTGGCGCAATATGGGGCATTACCTTACTATGCCAGGGAAAGAGACATTTTGGACGCTTCAGCTAATTATGAATGAGGATGGTTCTATGGTTTTCCAATATCTCGATCTTGAGGGAGCACCCTCTTCGCTTCCTCATTTCGATTATGGAGGTAGTGCTACAGTTGGAATTGAGAACAGTGACGGCACCGAGGGTATAAAGTACTCAGCAAATAGAGCAGTTC
>JAUXEQ010000130.1 GCA_030620455.1 bacterium
CTTATTATTGCAGCCATTGACGATGCCAGAAATAAAGTTGAAAATGAAATGAAAAAGAACATCGGCAACTTAGCTAGTGGATTGGGATTGGCTGATTTAGTAGAATAATCGATTACATGATATTATGCGCTTAATATCGATTAGTTTGAAGTATTATTCACAGAATCTCATAATTATATCCTCATCGTTGGTCTTCACTGCCTTCTTCTGGGGTAAATTCCCCTCTTTAACTTGCGAAATGTCCCATAAATTACTTTGTTAAATATTCGATTTCATTTGTTTATAACATATAAGTTATTTGAAATCCATGAATGGCTGTTAAATAACAAATCAAGCGAGGTGTGCTATGAAAACTCTACTTTCTGGAATGCAACCGACAGGAACAGGGATGCTTCATCTTGGTAACTATGAAGTTCTCAAGAGTTGGGTTCAATTACAAAATTCTGGTGAATACGAATGCTTCAATTGCATAGTCGACTGGCACGCTCTCACTGCGGATTTCGATAAAAAAGAAAATATGCCCGAAAAAATTTTCAACGTTGCAGCTGAATATATTGCAGCAGGTTTGGATCCCGAAAAATCCGTGATATTCATACAGTCCGATGTCAAACAGCATGCCGAACTTCATTTGCTATTGTCTATGATTGTGCCTGTGCCTTGGTTGGAACGTGTGCCATCCTATAAAGACAAATTGGAAAAACTGGGCTTGGATTCGTATGGTTTCCTTGGATATCCAGTACTTCAAGCTGCGGATATAATCGTCTACAAAGCGAATTTAGTGCCTGTGGGAAAGGATCAACTGCCTCATCTTGAAATAGCTCGAGAAATTGTTCGGCGTTTTAATTTTCTATATGACGATATTTTCCCGGAACCGCAAGCACTCGAATCGTATGTGCCCTATATCCCCGGAACCGATAACCGAAAAATGGGGAAATCGTATAATAATTATATTTTGATGTGCGAGGATGAAGATTCGATCGTTAGAAAGATAATGGGCTGTTTTACAGACGAAACAAAGCTTCGACGTGGCGATCCGGGACATCCTGACCTATGTCCGGTTTATGCATTATTAAAAATCTATGCTCCCTCAGAAACCGATAGGATAAAAACGCTCTGCGAAGCCGGCGACCGCGAATGGGGTTGTGTCAAATGCAAAAAATTACTTGTGTCAAGCCTTTTGGAAACTCTCAAACCATTCCGGGAAAGACGCAATGAATTACTCGCTGACAAAGAGGAACTCCGAAAAATACTCAAAAAAGGCGGAGAAAAAGCATCGGAACGAGCGGAATCGACGATGCGTGAAGTTAGACAAGCGATGAGACTGTGGTAAGAAATGGTTTGAATCTTTAATATCTGACTGAGTGCTTTGTCAATAATTATATTGACATTTTTAGAATAATTCATATTTTATTGGTGTATTTTTAAAGGAGGGTGAACCATGAGAAAAGCGATTATTATTTTAACAATTTTATTTATCGTAGCTCTATCTTTTGCTGGATGGAAAAAAGTTTTCCATCGTTACTCATTTCGTGATGCTGTCCAGACGACAGATGGAAATTTTTTGGTAATTGGAGATAAATTGAGAGATTTCCCTAGTCATATTAATAATTTATATTGGCGACATATATATCGAGATACCGGACTTACAATACCGGGTCGTACGTATAAGGATCCAGATTATAGTGAAGGATACTTTGTTATAAAAACCAAGGATAAAGGTTATTTGATAACTGGTGAAGACTTTGATACTGGTAAAATAATTGCTATTAAATTAGATAGTTCTTTTTCACTTCAATGGAGAAAAATGCACGGTAGACCTGGTGGTTATAACGCTGCCCCAATTACTTGTTGTACACAAGAAGGTGGATATTTCTTTTTTCATTTCCTTTCTAATTGTACAAATAGATTTAATCTCATCAAATTAGATAGTCTGGGTGATTCGATTTGGATAAGAGATTACGATACTTTAATCGGTACTCCTCCGGATAGTTATCATACATATCCCAAATTTGTTGTTAAAACCCTCGATAGGAATTATATACTTGGTTTGCATATACGATGTGCTTGGGTTCCACATGTAGATACATCGTACTTGTTTATAATGATCGATGAGTCGGGTGATATTATATGGAAGAAAAGTTCTGATATTATATATAGCTCACGATGTTCATGCCATCCCACATTTGATAGTTCTTTTATTCATGTAGGTTATGATTATCTACCTGATCGTGAAATAGTGGTTACAAAGTATGATCGAGAGTTCGACACAATCCTTTGGAGAAAAACATATCGCTATCCAAAAAAATACTCGGAAGATATAGTTCAAACTTCCGACAGCGGGTATGCGATATTTGGACGTAAACCAAACTATGATTCTACAGGAACATATCTAAACAGTTACATGTTTCTAATGAAATTAGACCCAAATGGCGACAGCCTTTGGTGTAAAATATATGACGAAGACACCTGTTTTGGTGTATATTCCTTTGTGTTATTAGACGATGGTGGCTTTCTTATGCTTGGCGGCAAATCTTATAATTCTACTATTTTGATTCTCACCGATTCGCTCGGGGATGTTCGGGTTACCGAGCCGCTATTGCAAAAACCGGAGGAATTCTCTATCACAGTTTCGCCCAATCCATTCAATTCATCGTGCCAAATTACCGCACCGGAAGCCGCAACGGTTACGATATTCGACTTGCGGGGGAGATTAGTGTCGGCATTGTCATCTCCTATCGAAGGTCATAAGGCACCGAGTTCAAAGAGAAGTTACATTTGGCAACCGGAGCAATCGCTTAGCTCGGGTATATACATCGTGAAAGTTTCTACCGATAATCGATCTACCAGTAAAAATATTTTATACCTCAAATAGGTGTTGAGTTTTTTGCGTTAGTCCTCTTTATTCTCATCGTGAACGATATTTCTAAAACTGCATCGATATTAGGCAGTATTGCAGGTGCGAAAGTACGAAGGGGATACCGATTTCCGTTTGGGGGATGGATTAGGCTCGAGCATCGATGGCATAATAAAATCGGGCTGTTATTCATAAAAACAGAAGGCTTGTTTCTAACACCTTTATTGCCAAAGGTCAACGGAGGATGGTGCAGTCCGCTTCAGGGATTTTACTTAATCGAGTCGGGATTAGCCAAAAATAACATGCTCGTTATAAAATTCGTCCGAGAAGATAAGCTACGTTATATGTTACTGAGTCGCAATAGCTTCTGGAATCTCATCGTAACAAACGAAATAGGCAAAATTCTGTGGATTGCAGAGAAATCAAAAAAACACTCGATCGGTAATGTGATAACAATTCCCGAATACAATTCAGTACCTCCCGTAGAATCCTTGAAAGAAATCCTTTCACAGGGCATAGAACATTTCGAAAATGCAAAAGAGATTCTTTTACATAAGATTGTTCATAGGGAGCTTAAGCAAAAGCTTAAACGCAATAAAAATGCACGTATTTCTGTACGTGGTGATTATGAAAAATTAGGGAATCCAGAAAAAAACCGCGAACTCGCTAATACAATCATGGCTAATCTCCACATAATAAAACCGCACTCACACTTTGCAAAAATCACAGACCCATATACTGGTGACATTATACAAATAGAACTCGATCCAAAACTTACGCCAATCAAATATGCTGAAAGTCTTTATAAAAAAGCCCGACGTGCCAAACGCGGTAAAGAGAAAATTATTACACGATATCGTCAACTTCTAAGGACACAACGAAATCTTATCAGGCTTTCGGAACTTGACGATATATACGAAACTGCGAAAGAATTGAACATCGATGTTGAAGTTATACTCGGAGAATCTGAAAAAGACCGAAAAACACAAAAGGAAGAGAAACTTGGTCCCGGTATTAAAAGAATGTTTTCATCGGATGGTTTCGAAATTCTAATTGGGAAATCCGCGGAATCGAATAACCGTCTAACATTTAAAATTTCAGCCAAAACTGATATTTGGTTGCATGCGGAGAGCATTAAAGGTAGTCATGTAATAATTCGAGCAAAAGGAGCAGAGATTCCCAACACGACGTTGCTTCAGGCTGCAATGTTAGCTGCGTTCTACTCGGATTCAAAACATTCATCACTTGTTCCAGTCATATACACTGAACGTAAATACGTTCATCCAATCAGAGGACATCCCGGAAAAGTGCGAATAGACCGCAGCAAGACACTTATGATTGAACCGAAAGGAGTCATTGCTCATGAATAAGAGATATTGGATTTAGCGAAACGATTTAAAAAGTTAAAATTAAATTCTAAGAATTTGACAACATGTATACATATTGATTTATTACTCGTATCGATTATATTAATAATAGAAATTTATTAAGGAGTTTTTATGTATAGAACATCTATTATTTGTTTTCTAATATTTATAACTGGGATAATTTTCGGTCAGGATGTTGAGAACCCAGAATCATCGATAAACTCTATCCTCGATTCGACATATATCACATATATAGATTACATCGAAGCCGATGAGTGTTCAATTGTCACGATAGAAGTTTGCATCGAGCGAAACGGTTTATTCATAAGGGCTCTTGAAATGCCAGATTTTACATTCTCCGAAAACGATGAGATAATAACTGAGGATAGAGTAGAACAACTCTCTTTCTGCCCACCAGATACATTCAAAATCGATATAGTATTGCTTTTGGATTTCTCCACCAGCATGGACCATGAAGTTACAACCTTTTTCGGATCGTTGCCTGCATTTGTCTCGATACTAACACCGCTGGATTATCGAATTGCAATCGTTGTTTTCAACGGTTGTCCTGCGGAATTTGACGGGGTTTGGCTCATCGATAGAACAGATTTTAGCAGTCCAACCTGTGATTACTCGAGCACTGGTCCGGATATTTGGGCTGACAATTTTACAGACTTCTCATGCCTTTTTAGTGCTGTAATCGACGATCTTTATGATTGGCCACCAGTTCGGAGAGGTTCCGGCGCAGAGGATCAATACGGTGCAATTGTTAGAGCTAATGAAAATCTAACTTTCAGACCGAATGCGAACAAATATTTCATTATGTTCACCGATGAACGACCTATTGTGAATAGATTCTGCACTC
>JAUXEQ010000182.1 GCA_030620455.1 bacterium
GGATTACTGTTGGCATCTTTTACATTGCCATTTGAATCGTCGACATAGTACAACACGCCACCCATTGTTCTTGGTACAGTAGGATCGCTGGTATTTGCGTATCGACGTCCATAAATCGCTGCAAAGTTCATCTCCATACTCAACTGTACAATTGCATCCCGAACAGAACGATCGATTAGATCCTCAAAAACCAGATGTCGTGAGTTTTTGGCAGTGTTTGAGACTCGGGTTGTTCGTGTGAATATCTGAGTGTAGTTATATTCTGTTCCCGGTTCTGTCCAGACATTGTCTCCAGCCTCGCTACCCTCAGCTGCAGGAGTATACAGTATCTTAACTACAGTGTTATCATCCATAGCCACAGCTGTTGTACCACCATACCCTCTGGTTACTGTTAGAGTATTAGTGGCAACCGAAGTAACTTTCATCTGCTCATCGTATCCTGCGAATCCCAAGATCATTCCGCTGGTGAACTTTGAGCCGTCGTCGACGTCGATGCTTGTATCGGAAACTATTATACTGCCGTTAAGTGCATCCTCTGTCGGTTCTATTACATCCTCGACCCATTCATGCTTGTGGTGATATGCTCTGCCTACAATAGGAATTCTGGAAATGAATGTCGGGGTTTTCTCTATAATTGTCAGCAGAACGTCCGAGAGATCCCGACGTAGGTTTTGAAATGAATAAGTGGTAATCATGAAAACCTCCTTTAGGTTAATTATGTTTGAAAATTGATTGAAAATCGTTTCGTAGAGAGCTTTGCAAAGGAATTACATAGAATTTGCAGAGGGTATAAACTTTCTTATCAGTTTACCCTAAAGACTTTAATCCTTTGTTGGATTTAATTTTCTAATGAAATAAGCCTTGAGTGAGTTATCCATTAAGAATTCAAACCTTTCAGTTTAAATCTTCTGAAAGGCTGTTTGTCACTTGCTTGATAATTCATACATATGTTATTGCTGCTCTATCTCCTCAATGCGCTAAGTATTTCCAACGGATCATTTCCTCGATTGGCTCTAATCTTTCCCGGAACTCCGTTATCGATTTCCACTGCGGAGTTCTTCACAAAAAGTTCCGGAAAGTTTTTCCTAAGCGTCTGAACGATTTCATTAGCTCTATCTGCATTAATTTCCTCTTGAAGTTCAGCCACGCTGGAAAGCTTTTCCGCTGCATCGAGTCGTTCCATTCTGATACCGGAGTTTAGCGCACAATTTTGGAAGATTCGCCTGTTACGTTCTGCCAATAGCATCTTCTCAGTTTTGCCAAGCCTTTCGCGAATATCATCTAACGTATCGGTGATATCTTCTTTTAGTGGTTCTTCCGATTGTTTCTCCTCAGAAACATCTTGGATTTCCTTATCTTTCTCCATCGAATTCTCCTTTACTGTGTTTTATTATTCTCTAAGTTATTTTCTTGCAATGAGTTTTCGATCCACCATTCATACGATTGCTTAAGCATCGTTTCTGCCTCTTGTTCGGTCACTTTGTAGCGACGTATAAGGAAATCGATCGGTGTTGCAAGTTTGTTCTGGAACATGAAGCGCCACTCCGCCAATTCCTCACCTTGAGGTCGTGGAAGTGAAATGTCGTTAACAGTAACTTTAAGGTGAATGTCCTCTGGAAAAGTAACCCCGCTGAATTGGTGAGTAGCAGGCAAAAATGGTGCATGATAGTTCCAAACTTTCTTTATAACCTCGAAGAGTTCTTCCTCTGCATCTTCGAAAAACGGTACTTCATTCTCCCGGGATTCAAGAAGTTTAAGATTTTCCATTACCAATGCGAATCCAGACTTCACACCTCCCCGAAGTGAGAAATCCGCATTAGAAACGCCATAAGCTCGAAAAATCCTCATTATTTCGTGTTCTAGAAGAGTTATTAGCTCCTTAATCTGCGGATCAGGTGATTCAAATCTGAAATCTGGGCTTCCTTGGTCACCTATCATTCCTAACGGAATTATCAACGGTTTCCCCGGTGAGATAGTTATTTGTTCCGGTCCTCTATAACCGACTAATATTGGCACCGAGAAAGTTTGCATTTTAACGAGGTAGTTAAGCTGAGTTAGTTTTATGTTTATATTATCCTGAGCGATTATTAGATCGTCACCACCTTGAACGAAAAAGCTTTCGTGCGGAAGCTCATCCGTAAAACGCACAAACGGCAATACATCGTACGGATTTATTCCATTGCGATTTCCCGGATTTACTATAATATCACCTCGAGCCGAAAGCCTTAAATATCGGTTCTTGTCCCAGTAGTGGATTATGTAACGGTTATCTAACGTCCAGTTATCCTCGTATTGTGAGAGCGGTCTTGCGTATGCGATTACATCCGGTTCAGTGGGATCGTTATCGTCCACCAGCACATCTACAAGATTCGGTGTGAGTATGTCGAGTTTGATACTGTTGTACCTGAATGACGGTTTTATAAGCACATTTCTGCAGAGTTTAACAAGTCGGTTTGCGGTTTTCATAATCGTTTCGTATCTCGTCTTTTGTTGGATGAATGTCCATAATTTGGTAAGTTTTGCGCCAACAGGCTTGTTGCTATCTCTTATAAGAGATCTTCTCGCTCCGCTGCGGTATATCATTGCAGTTTCATTGACAATAGCTTTCACAATATTAAAAAAATGTGGTTGGAGAGATAATGGATCCGTATGAACGAACTGCGTCGAAATCATATCCTGCAAATATGTCAATTGCCTGTCGTAATAGTAATCTAATCGCTTGATAATATCACGTTTGTATTGCGTAGTCGAACTTTTTCTGGATTCAGATAAAAGCACAGATATTTTCTTTTCAATAGGAATCATCGTTCCTCCTTAAATGTTTATTGGAATTTTTGGTTAATCGATTTATTATTTCATTATGTTAAAGAGCGACTTCCAAAAACCAAACGGTCGATTTGTGGGCATAACTTATGAAAATGTAAGGACTTATGCATTCATCCCAAAATTGTTACCGCCAAAAATCAAATGGGACAATGAGTTGGTGAATAAGCTTGCGGACGCCCAAAAGTCATTAGCTGAACTTAATGGTTTCGTTACCAGTCTCCCAAACAGACAAATACTCCTCACAAGTTTTATATCAGCGGAGGCTATTCTCTCCTCACAAATCGAGGGAACTCGAGCGACAATAGAAGACCTTGGTTTATTCCAAGCCACCGGTGAAGAACGCACAAAAGATGTCAGAGAAGTAAGCAATCATGTCGATGCGCTTTATCATGGATTTAAATCGTTAGAGAAACTTCCAATTTGTATTCGCATGGTTAAAGAGCTTCACTCAATACTTCTTAAGGATGTTCGAGGAGAAAATAGAACACCCGGTGAATTCCGCAGAACTCAAGTATATATTGCTTCCCCCGGTCAAACAATTGAATATGCATCTTTCATCCCTCCGCCACCAAAAATGCTCTTAGAACTCTTGGGTAACTGGGAAAAATTCATTCAAAACAATACAAAAATTCCGTCATTAGTTCTCGCAGCCATAATGCATTATCAATTCGAAGCTATTCATCCATTCCTCGATGGCAATGGACGAATAGGTCGATTACTAATTATGCTTCTATTATTGAAACAAAGACTACTAAACGAACAGGTTTTATATCTCAGTGCTTATTTTGCTTTACATAGACAACAATATTACGATCAACTTTTAAATGTCAGTCAAAATTCCGATTGGCGAAGTTGGATTCTGTTTTTCCTGGATGGTATTAGACAATTATCACAAGAAGGATTAGTCAAGGCAAGAAAACTATTCGATATACACGAAAGATATTTACATGATTTTTCCGGTGCAGCACAAAAGGTTGCTGAATTGCTTTTCCAAAATCCCATTTTTTTTACAAGAGTTCAAATGACTGAACTTATAGATGAATACAGTCGTCAATCAGTATATAATGCAATAAGAAAATTGGAAGATGAAAAAATTATTGTCTCATTCTGTAAATCGAAACGTGGTCAGATTTATTATGCAAAAGAAATCCTAGATATTGTTAGAATTGATTAATTTTAGCCCAACTTTCTTTAACAATCGTTAGTAAAGAAAAGGACTTAAAATTTTAAAAACTCACCTTCGTTGTAAACTTAGCTTTACAAAGAAATTTTCGATTTTATATTTTCTATATACCTCACACTCAATAAGTTAGCTAAATTGTATATCATATTTCCGTCTCTATTTACACAATCCACTTTCCACTATCCCGATCCAACATCGTAATTAAATATCGCATAGCATCCATTGTGTGATCGTGCACACCATCCTTCTCCGGAAGCTCTGA
>JAUXEQ010000147.1 GCA_030620455.1 bacterium
GCTATTGGATACACTTAAAAACTACGATTTCATCGTTGGATTGGGTACTATTGATGTGCATACGGATTTTGTCGAGCCTGCAGGACTTGTTCGCGATCGAATTCTCTATGCAGTGGATAAAGTGGGCGATCCAGAAAGGATTTTCGTTGCTCCTGATTGCGGGCTTAGAACACGTAATTGGAGGATTTCCTTCGAGAAACTTAGAAACATGGTTGAGGGTACTCGAATGGCGGAAAAGATTCTCGGCATAAGATAATAATTACAATTCTATTATTTAAAATTTTATTTAATGTTGGCTTATTTTTTATGTAACCTTTGGAGGTTTGAAATGCTTAACAGCGAAAAAGTTAGAATAGAGAGATGTCCTAAATGCAGTTCCACTCATCTCGAGAACATTTTTTATCTGAAACGTGGCGACCCACCAAGAATTTACATCCGATGTAGCAAATGCAATTCGTTTGTTGCTCGATACACATTAATTCGATATACCTCAGACAAATCGTATGAATCGCTTCTCAGAAGCATGAAAGGTCCATTCGCCAGTGGCAGAAGGCTTACTCGAGAATTGGAAGCCTTTTCTGACGAAATTAACAATGGTTTTGAGCATGTTGCACATCTTCTCGAAAAGGGCTCAGAAGAGGTTAAAGTTCATATTGAAGACCTAATCGCAAAGAATGACAAGCAATCTCCTGTCGATTAATTTCGATTCGAATCTCAAAAATTATATTCTCAAATCCGATATTTAATCATCCGATTAATATTAAATAATTCGGATAAATTGCATTCCCGGCAGCTGTTTTATCAAACTCTTAAGTTCAAGCTGCAATAGAATATTCAGCAACGAGGGTGTATTAAATCCGGTGTCCCGAGCTAAAGCATCGATATGTATCGGTTCATATTTCAGCTGCTCGAAAACTTTCCGCAAATCCTCGCTAAGATTCTGAACGGTTTCATAACCTTTGCTAACAGTTTCTTGCTTAACTACATCGATGCCAAGTTCTTCTAAGACATCGGAAGCATTTGTAATTAAATGAGCGCCTTTTTTAAGCAAGGCATTAGTTCCTTTGCTTTGGGAGGTGGATGGTGAGCCAGGAACTGCGAAGACTGGTTTGCCTTGAACTTTCGCATGCTCTGCTGTAATTAATGCTCCGCTTCTCTCGCCAGCCTCGACAATTACAGCACCCATAGATAATCCGCTGATAATTCTGTTTCGACCGGGGAAATTAAATGCTTCTGGTGGTGTGCCGGGCAATAATTCGGATATGACAGCGCCGCTTGCGATAATTTTTGTTACAAGTCCCCTATTTTCTTTCGGATAAATCGTATCCAGACCGCTTCCAAGAACAGCAATAGTTCTTCCGTTAGCTTTCAAAGTAGCGATATGAGCCACGCTATCGATTCCAATAGCCAAACCGCTAACAATTGTTAACCCGTATTGCGCCAGTTCAGAAGCCAGATTTTCGGTGAATATTTTCCCGGTAACACTCGGTCTTCTCGTGCCGACAATAGCTATGGCTCGCTCATCCTGAGGAAGAATCTCTCCGTGAATAAACAAAATCGGTGGTGCGTGCGGGATATCCAGAAGATTCTTTGGATAACCTTCATCTCCCCATACGAAAACCTTCATTTTCGCTTTTTCGATACTCTCAATTATTTGGTCTATTTTGCCGATTGCATTAGAGCTAAGAATATTTGAAGCAATTTTATCGCCTAATGCCTGAGCCAGAATTTCGTAATCTGCAGAGATAATAGCCTCTGGTGAACCGAACTGTGCTAATAACGATCTAATCTTTACCGAACCCAATCCTTTAGTTAACAACAATCTGAGAATCGAGCTTAGTTTTTCCTTGCTAATATTCAAGCTAACCTCCTATTTATCATATTACGAAACGTCGATGCGAGCATTTGTAATCTCTTCATTACTCAAAAGTTTATAAAGATAATTCAAGAGTTCCTTCAAACCGCTTCCGGTAGCAGCACTTATAAGAAATAATTTCTTGTCGGTGAAGGATTCACCCCAATTTATTTTCATTAGTTTATCTGATGCTGCATCTATTTTGTTTAACGCAATTATACCGGGTCTTCTTAGAAGTTCCGGGTTATATTCTCTGAGTTCCTCAAGCAGAGTAACGTATGCGTCGATTGGATTATCGAGTATGTCTAAAAGATAAATTAGAATTTTAGTTCGTGAAATATGCCTTAAAAACTCGAGACCCATGCCTTTCCCTAAATGAGCTCCCTCGATTATCCCGGGAATATCTGCTAATACAATCCTTCTGTATTCGGACAGTTCAGCAATGCCCAAGCCGGGATATTTCGTCGTGAATGGGTAGGATGCAATTTTCGGGTTAGCTCGAGTTAATCGCGAAAGAAGCGTTGATTTGCCAGCATTAGGAAGTCCCACTAATCCAACGTCAGCGATCAATCTTAGCTCGAGAATAATCCAGCGTTCCTCGCCGGGTTTGCCTTCCTCGCATATTTCCGGCGCTTGATTTTGCGGTGTTGTGAAAAAGGCATTGCCACGTCCTCCTCTTCCGCCATGTGCCACAATATAGTTTCCCTCGATTAAGTCCATAATTACTTCTCCGCTTACCTTGTCAACAACTAATGTTCCCGGAGGTAACTCTACGATAAGATTCTTGCCGTTTCTACCATCGCGATTTTTTCCCTCACCGTTGCGACCTCTTTCCGCTTTAAGATGTCTTTTATAATATAAATCTAAGAGAGTGTGCAATTTTGGATTAACTCTAAGAATCACGTCGCCGCCTTTGCCACCATCGCCACCAGCTGGTCCACCCAACGGTTTGTAACTTTCTCTTCGGAAAGCGATGCATCCGTTGCCACCATCGCCGCCTTTTACATATATTTTTATTTTATCGATGAACAATTTTTAACATCCTTACTTGTTTCATCCTCAAAAATGCCGGTAATTAAAATATCATCGCTCATCCGTTTCATTTCCAGATTAATTAACTTTTTAGCTTGTGAAATTGTCGATGCGAGATCAGCAGAAATAGCCGTAATACCGCTCCTGCCAATTATTTTTGGCGTGACAATCACATACAATCTGTCAGCCACATTCTCCGCCACAGCCTGCCCAAGCAATGTCGAACCACCCTCCATAATTGCGGATATCAAGTCATTTTCTGCAAGTTTGCGAAGAACCCAGCCAACTGTGGGTCTGCCGTTGCTTTCATAGCGCCATATCTCGATATCACTCTCAGGTTCACAATCGATCCATGGAGAAATGTGCGGCGTAACTAATATTGTCCGAGCTTTATTATCGTTGAAAATATTATAGTCGCATCGCAGTTTTCGCATTCCACCGATGATAACACGCACAGGATTCCTACCCTCGATATTACGCACAGTAAGTTGTGGATTGTCATTTATCAACGTTCCGGCGCCTATGATAACTACATCGTGAGTGTCTCGTAGTGTATGAGCGAATCTAAGCGACTCCTCGCCGGATAGCCATCGAGACGAACCGTCAGCAGCAGCAATTTTGCCGTCTATACTTTGAGCCCATTTGATGGCAAGGTATGCTCGGTTCTTAGTTATATACGTTGCGAAGTGCTCGATTAATCTGCATGCTTGAGCTTCTAATATCCCTGTTGTAACTTCGATTCCTTTGGCTCGCAGAATATCTATCCCGCGACCTTCAACGCATGGATTAGGATCTATTGCACCTATTACGACACGTTTGAAACTCTCCTCGGCGATTCTTTGTGCGCATGGTGGACGCTTGCCCCAATGGCAGCACGGCTCGAGTGTAACGTAAATTGTAGCATTGTGAAAGGAGTTAATGCCGTTTTTTTTTGCATCGTTAATTGCTTCAATTTCTGCATGATTCTCTCCAGCCTTTTTGTGCCAGCCTCGACCCACAATTTCACCGTCGATAACTATAACAGCGCCTACAGGTGGATTGGGCGATGTCCGACCTAAGCCTTTCCGTCCGAGCTTTAATGCTTCGTCCATGAATTTATCGTCTTCGATAATCATATATCAAATTTACAGGTTTAACAATTTTCGCACAAGCAAAAGCGTTATTGAACGGACATTCTTGCTTTCACTTAATAATCGACTATTTTAGACACATGAAATTTCGTTTCTACACAATAGCGACTGTAATATTAGTAGCAGAGATATTCGTAGCATCTTCCTTTCCCACAACTAAACAACCAATGTTCTTCCCATGCATGGACAAAGTAATCCATTTCTGCGTTTACGCTGTGATAGCTGCTTCTTTGACAGGTGCGTTGCGTGAAAACACAAAAGTTCGAAAGGGCTACTGGGTTCTTGCAGCTGTTCTTGTGGCGATATACGGGGCTACCGACGAGTTTCATCAGTATTTCGTGCCGGGAAGAGAATGTTCAGTCTTAGATTGGTTTGCGGATATCACTGGTGCATTTGTTGGCGCACTGATATTCAAGAAAATTAATCGAAGAAAATTAACCAAAAATCAAAAATTAAATACCCATTCATCAACTGAAAACCAATAATATGAGAATTCAAAAATAAATTGGTAATTCTCATGAAACTAATCTTTAATAATTCTACTCCCAGGCTTAGTAACTGGGATTCCACTCTTGCAAAGTGGACAATTGTCCGGCTTGTAAGTTTCTATCGTTTGCTTCATCAAAGAAATAAATGGAATATCCCCAAACGGAAGCTCATTGTTATCGGATCTATCTATAATAGTCAATATAGCCACTGGAATTCCGCCCAAATCTCTCAGAAGCGAAACGACCTCCATGATAGATTTA
>JAUXEQ010000235.1 GCA_030620455.1 bacterium
CAAACTTTTGTGGGAGAAGCACCTATTATTATTGCTGCTGTGGGTTTTCCAAAAGATAAAATGAGTTCTAATGGTAATGTTACTCACATGGTCGATTTAGGCATTGCCGGCGAACATCTCGCTTTGGCGGTTGCTGCGGAGGATCTTGCGACATGTTGGATCGCTGCGTTAGATCAGGAGAAAATGTGTAATGTGCTAAACATTCCCTCAAATGCACGTGTCGTAGCCGTTTTTCCTGTTGGGTACAGTTCTGTTGAACCGTAACCAAAATCGCGTAAAACCCTTGCTCAGATCACTGCATTAAACGCCTGGGATGGTCCGCCGCCGGAGTGGGTAAAGTGAAACTGCACTTTAATGAATAAAAGTTAGCGTAAGTTATACAATTATGTAAATATATTTACAAGAATAAATTGCAAAATAATCTCACACATTGATTCAACTCATATTTCTTGTTTTGATAATTGTACTTTATCGATATTATATAATAATTTGATATTAAAACTAAACTGGAGGTTTTTATGAGTGGTCACAACAGGTGGTCCACTATAAAGCACAAGAAAGCAGCTGTGGATGCCAAACGTGGAAAGTTGTTTAGTAAGCTAATAAAAGAAATAACAGTAGCTGCACGTCATGGTGGTGGGCATCCCGAAACTAATCCTCGGCTTAGAACTGCGGTTGCTGCTGCAAAATCAGCTAATATGCCCTCAGACAATATAGATCGCGCTATAAAAAAGGGAACAGGTGAACTTCCCGGAATTACTTATGAAGAAGTTACATATGAGGGTTACGGACCAGCGGGAGTTGCGATATTAATCGATGTCCTTACTGACAATAAGAAACGAGCTGTTTCGGAAGTTAGGAATATTTTCTCCAAATTGGGTGGTAATATGGGTGAATTGGGTTGTGTCTGTTGGATGTTCACGAGGATGGGGTTCATTATGATTCCAAAAGATGGAACCGATGAAATTAAACTTATGGAAGTGGCTCTCGATTCCGGTGCGCTGGATATTAAAGATATAGACGACTATTTCGAGGTCTATACTGATGCCAATGATTTTAACGATGTAAGGGAAGCTATAGAGAATGCGAATTTCAACATAGAGTCCGCAGATATTACGGCTGTTCCACAGACTACTGTTAAACTTAATGTTAAGGATGCCCAAAAGCTAATCCGACTGCTTAATGCGATGGAGGACAGCGATGAGGTTCAAAAGGTTTACTCAAATATGGATATTCCAGACGAGGTACTTATTGCATTGGAAAAATAATTACATTTTTTCTTTAGTTGTCAATTTTCCAAATTAAGAGAACTCGCTCAAAATCTTTGTTTAAGATTTAGTTAACATTTATTTAAAAATTGAAAAGGCTACTTCTTGATTGAATTAATCGTTATAGACATAGATGGCACATTGCTCAATTCCGATCTTGAGATCGGAGAAAAATCTCTTAAGGCTATCGGTGAAGCCAGAAACCGCGGCGTTAAAATTACATTCGCTACAGGTAGGCAGATTGCTGCTTGTAGGCGATATGCAGAACAATTAGGAATAGATATTCCCATTATTGCTCTTAACGGATCAGTTCTCAAAGGGATTTATGATAACGAGATGATTGAACGAAATCCACTACCAGATAATGTGGTTCAGGAAATTTTGCCATTGCTTAAGGATACTAAAGCAACAGTAATCGCTATAAACAGTGATCATACAATGGCTTGGAATCTAACTGAAAAGATGAAAATCCCGTTCTCATCCTGGTTATACGATATTTCAGAAATAAAACCGGATGAACTCGAATATCCATTGGACTGGATAATGGTTGCTGGTTCCGAGAATGATGTGCGATCCACTGCTTGTGCAATCGAGGCTCTCAAAATTGAAGAAATTAATGTGTATACGTGGGCTTCAATTCGGCATAAGCCGCTATGGTATATGGAGATAAGAGCAAAGGGAACTAATAAAGGAACCGCACTGTATAAGCTTAAAAAGATGTTGGGTATTTCCACTGTAAATACTTTGGTTATTGGTGATTATTTAAATGACCTTTCTATGGTTAAGGAAGCTGGCGTGTTTGCAGCTGTGTCGAATGCACACGACGAGGTTAGAAAAGTAGCACATCATGTTTCCGACAGCTCTTGTGACAACGATGCTGTCGCAGAAATTATTAACAAATTCGTATTGGAAAAGCAGGTTGAGGAGAAAAATGCCAGAATTGTTTAAAATATATTTCATTTCTATCACATTGGGTGATGTAATTGATATTGCTGTAGTTTCAATATTGTTTTACTGGACGCTACGTTTAATGCGGGATTCCAGAGCTAGACCAATGCTGATGGGAATCGCAATTATATTTCTAGGAGCGGTAGTTGCATTCACTCTCGATCTTAAAACTGTAGCTTGGCTTGTTAGAAGGCTAAGTGTGCTGTGGGCTTTGGTTTTCGTAATCCTTTTTCAAACAGAAATTAGGGAGCTATTAACACGGTTGGGAAATCTTCCTATATTCAAGCCATTCTTTCCTAAAGCGACATCTGAAACAATTGATAATATCGTCGAAGGCGTTAGACTCATTATGAGCAATCGCTATGGAGCATTGATAGCTGTTCGACGGAAAACATCTCTTGAGAGTGTGATAAGCTCCGGTAAACGCATTGGCGCTAAGGTTACTCCTGAGCTTCTGGCAACGATATTCAGTCCTGCAACACCTCTTCACGATGGTGGTGTTGTGATTTCTGGAGACAATATTGTTGCTGCAGCCTGTGAGTTTCCATTGACACAAGACGAACATTTCAGAAAAAATTATGGTATGCGACACAGAGCGGCAATAGGAATGGCTGAACACTCGGATGCATTAGTTATTATTGTATCAGAGGAGACAGGTGCAGCATCATTAGCGATTCATCACACATTAAAACATAATTTACCTCTTGATGAATTATATAGGAATCTCCTTATTTTGATGGGTGAAAACG
The DNA here is from genome assembly GCA_030620455.1 of bacterium. GTDB lineage: Bacteria > UBP14 > UBA6098 > B30-G16 > B30-G16 > JAUWMV01. Next base: position 2,966 of record JAUXEQ010000235.1, read on the forward strand.
TGAAACGAAAGAAGAAGGCGACAATTAGAAATGAGCTTTAAAAGCATCGTTCCGAAAGCTATCGATGAGAATGTATTTAAATTAATTGGAACTGACTGGATGCTTATTACTGCAGGTACAATGGACTCTTTTAACACTATGACTGCAAGTTGGGGTGGATTTGGGATTCTTTGGCACAGAGATGTTGCATTTTGTTTTATACGACCCATACGATATACATACGAATTTATGAATAAGAGCGACTATTACACTTTGATGTTTTTCGAGGAGAAATATCGCAATATACTGAAAATATGCGGCACAAAGAGCGGTCGTAATATCGACAAGGTCGAAGAATGCAATTTTACACCTGTAGAAAGCATAA
>JAUXEQ010000204.1 GCA_030620455.1 bacterium
CATCACCAATGAGAAGCACGAACCCTAATTTGCCATCAGAGAAAGAAGGAGCATAGCAAGAATCGTAAACATCTCTTATGCACATTTTAAGTTTTTCCCATTCTTTACCCAATGAGGAATAATAATCGTGAATGGTTTTATAGGATATCGCTAAAACTTTAAATTGATTTAAATTTTTTCTATGATTCCCAATTGTGTCATTCCAGAAGTTACCCCAGAATGTATCTGCAACGATTATTAGGTAATCGCATGTGTCCATAGAAAATAAAGCTGTAATAGAACTTACAGTGTCATATGAACCACCAGTGCTTTCCGGATGAAAAGGTGCAACGAATGCAGGCATATGCTCAGAATTTAGGAGGAAAGAACGGCAGATATTTGACATAGGTCCAGCATCTGTGCAAACTTCAGAGGATGAGCCGTAAAAATCAACCTTTATACTTATAAATGAATGAACAGTTAATATACTATCATAAGCATTATAACGAAAAGGAGTTAAAGTAAATTCTAAAACTCTTTGCCCTCTTATGTAACCAATCGATGTATTAAAATTAATAGAAGGATAAAGGGTATCTTGACTGGTATAATAGTTTGAATCCATTGCGAATTCATAATGGTAGCCTATAGAATCTCTGATGAACTTAGGGACAGGATAAATTAAAATATTGTGGAAAGTTTTACTAATTTCATAATCCACAGTAACAATAAAAGAATCACATTCTGGGATTGCGATGTGATCAATTATTAATGGCAACTCGGGTAGTCCAACAGAATCTGTTGAAGCAAATATATCTTTTATGCTAATTCTATAAAATGAAGTTTGATTTTCTGATAAAGTATCTATCTCAAAACCCGGAATTTGGTAAAGTATTTCTATGTAATCGGTGTTTGAATTTATTAAGTTTATAGATACTATGGAATCATCCGAATTGGTTTCCAATTTGATCCATCCCGGCTCATATGCAAACGCCAATAAAGAGATTAATAATAATATGTATATTGTTTTAGCCATTGCTTATAATTGGATATTCACGTCTAATTTAACTCTTAAGTTTATTTTCTTTCAATGTAAGATAAATTCCAAAGCTAAGATTTGACAGATTATTTTTTGCAAGCTTAAAGCAAACTTACATACTGAATGAAAAATTAAATAATTATATCTTGTATTTTAAGGAATCTTCCGTGGTAGGATGAGCGATGCAAACCACACATATGTTATTTGCTCCGTTTTTTTTCAAGATTCTTGCGATCTCGTTTGTTGTAGCGCCGGTTGTTACTACATCATCGATAATAATAATGGATTTGCCATTTATTCTATCGGAATTTATAATATCGAAAGCTCCTCGAACATTTTCAACTCTTTCCTTAACACCAAGTTTCGTCTGCGCTTCGGTTTCTCGGATTCTTAATGCACAATCATTAAGAAATTCTCTTTCAGAGATAGTGGATGCCATTTTTGCTAGAATTTCAGATTGATTGTATGACCTTTCCTTCAATCTTCGAGAATGAAGTGGTACAGGAAGAATTACGTGGTAATCGGAAAATATTTTTTCATCCTTAATTATTTTGCCAAGAATAATCCCAAAGAAATTTGCGATGTCGACACCTCCATAGAATTTTAATTCATGAATTAACTCTCTATAAACTGGGTCGAATGGCGCTGAGGGTCTTACAAAAAGCAATGGAGCTTCTTCATGCATTGGACAGAAAAAATCATCATCCTTCAATTTATATCCACAAATTGGACAATAGGAATAAGAAATCTTAGCGAGATTAGTCGCGCATTCAGTACATATTGCTTCATCTGATGGCTTCCCACAAATTGCACAGGATGGAGGATAAATAAGATCTGAAATGCAAGCTAAGGTTTTCTTGAAAATATTACGAAGATTTTTCATTCTTGGACATTGTTGGTTGAATAGACTTCCCGATTTTAAATACCATGAATATCAGAGCTATGCAAGAAAGGATAAGAACGAAAAGCCCGTGAATCGAGATATTTCCACCGAGATAATTAAATACTATTTCATGAGGTTCGTAGTATCTGAAATAATCAACAAATGCTCGACCTAATCCATATAGGAAGAATGTCATCCAGAATGTATTGCCGTAGAATTTTCTTCCTTTTGGTTCCCAACGGATTACAAAGATGAAGAAAATTAAATTAAGTAGAAGTTCATAAAGCTGTGTTGGGTGAATAGGTATACCGGAAAATACATATCCTGCAGGGCTGTTAGGTGGATAAGATATTCCCCAAAAGCAGTTACATTCACGACCGAAACAACAACCATTGAGAAAACATCCAATACGCCCGAGGAACATTCCGAGCAAAAAAGATGGTGCAATTATATCTATTAATTTAAGGAAGTTAATTTTTTTAATAGCACAGAAAATTAATACTGTAGCAATACCAAAGATTACACCGCCAACCATAGCCATTCCGGATATCCCAATTTTACCGTTCTGAAATGGATTTATTATGTTCCAGTAATTATTGCTGAATTCACTAATGTGGGTTATTACATACCAAAATCTGGAACCAATTAATGATGCGAGGATTAAGAATACGCCAAGATCAACGATTGTGTCTGGTTTTACACCGATTTTTTTTGCTCTTCTGGATGCTACAAATAAACCTGCAGCGAATCCTATTGCGACCATTACACCCCATGTGTAAAGCTGAAAGTTGCCGATTCGTAATATAACTCTGAACATTTGCTATCCCTTGTGAAGTTCTTTTGGCAATAATAAGTTAATATTTCACAGTAAGCAATTTCATTCTGTAATTAATATTATTAGCATGGGTTTTGAATAATCGAAAATCATCAACTCCATGAAAAAATTGCTTGTGTGATGTCTTCGGGTGCAATTCCCGGAGCTTGAATATCCTTTGAGAAAAAAACATCTTTAATTCTATTTGTAATTTCCTCTTCGTTTTTTGGTGCACCACGGAGTATTTCTTCTAAATCCTCCAGAGAGGTATGTGGTATAAGCGTAAAATCACCTGTCAAAGACATATCGTGAATTTTAGCTCCATCCTCCCAAATACTCATTGCTCTAATTAAGCCACCAGGAGCTTTATACATTCCGTATCTTACATCTAAACCAGATCTTATTCTGAGCTTCTGTTTACTTTGTTTGTTTCTTTGGAATATGAATTCATCGTTGCACATCTTGAGTTTGAGTTCCTTGGTCTTTGTTCTTAGCGTTTCATCCTCGGTTGCGTGTTCTAACTTTTCACCAAAGAGCTTCTCAAATGATTGTATAAGCATCTCCTGAACCTTAGGTCTCAAAGCTTTAATTTCCTCTTTTGAAAGTCCAAGTTCTCGTTTTACAGTTGACATATTTTCTTTTAGACTTTTGTATATCTTGTCCTTAAACTTCTCATCAGGAACTTTAAATACTTTGACCATATTATCGAAATCGAAATCGAGTATAATACTTCCCACAAATACAAAAGATTCGCCGATATCAGCAGCGCCTTCACCAGCAATTTTCTTATTAGACAAAGTTATTATATCATTGATCGGCTTGAACTTAGTTTCTATCCCGAGCATGCGATAAACTTCGATTGGGGGTTCAGAGAGTTTTTTATATATCTGTTCCAAGGTACCTTTGAGAAGTGGATGCCCTTTTGGTAAAATCACATGGTAGAAAATTTGATCGTAATCGAGGAGAGTTGTACCGCCACCAATTTCACGCCTGAAAATTGGGAGATCGATTTC
>JAUXEQ010000252.1 GCA_030620455.1 bacterium
CTTGTTCCTTATGAAGCTTTTCCCGTGCACTTTTGCGAGATTTCATTATCTACCTCCAGTATGTTAATTCTTCTTGTAAAATATTATTTTATAATGTTAGCTTCCACAAGATATACTTTTAATCTCTAATAAAATTGGTTTTTAATTTCCTTATAACAGTTTATATTTGCCAGAACCCAGATGGAGAAGGACATGAAACAAGAATTCGCTTCTATTGTAGAAGCAGTAAAAGATTTAAGAAATGGCAAAGTAATAATCGTTGTGGACGATGAGGACAGGGAAAACGAAGGCGATTTCATCGTCCCAGCACAGCTAATTACACCTGAAATTGTTAATTTTATGGCTAAAGAAGGACGTGGTCTTATATGCACGCCTATGACCTCGATACGATTAGAGGAACTAAAATTAAATCGCATGGTAGAAAATGAAACCGCAATCCACGGAACGGCATTCACTATATCCGTCGACTATATTCACGGAACGACTACTGGAATTTCTGCGTTCGACAGAGCAAAGACCATCAAGGCTCTCGTAGACCCGAATACGAAACCAGAAGACCTTGCAAGACCCGGACATATCTTTCCCTTGCGAGCAGCATCGGGTGGCGTATTGAGAAGAGCCGGTCATACAGAAGCCACAGTCGATTTAGCCAGAATCGCGGGATTATATCCTGCTGGAGTATTATGCGAGGTTATGGATGACGATGGCAATATGGCAAGATTACCCAAACTTTTTGAAATAGCCCACAAATTTAATCTCAAAATTATTACAATCGAAGATCTGATAAACTATCGCCAAAAAACTGAGAAACTCGTGAAACAAATCGTTAAAGCAAAATTGCCAACTAAATGGGGTATATTTAACATATTAATTTATAAGGATATACTCACAAATGAAGAACATATTGTACTTGTTAAAGGTGATGTTGAAGACAAGGAAAATGTATTGGTTAGAGTTCATTCAGAGTGCTTTACTGGTGATTTATTAGGTTCATTGAGATGCGACTGTGGGGATCAACTTCATGCTGCAATGGAACAAATCAACGACGAAGGTCTGGGAGTTCTGTTATATATGAGACAGGAAGGTCGAGGAATCGGTCTTGTAGAAAAGATAAAGGCATATAAACTACAAGATCTTGGTTTTGATACAGTCGAGGCAAATTGCAGACTTGGTTTTGAGGGTGACTTACGAGATTACGGCATCGGAGCACAGATCCTTGCAGATCTCAGCCTTACGACTATTAAGTTGATGACAAACAATCCGAGGAAGGTTGTGGGACTCGAGGGATACGGTCTAAAAATTGTCGAGCAAATTCCGATAATTATAAAGCCTACTTCTCACAATGTTGCTTACCTTAGGACCAAAAAGGAAAAACTGGGACATAAAATTCCAGATGAGATTCTGAAAGAAAAAAAGGATGAATAATTTTTAACATTGGAGATTCATGAGTAATAATAACAGCAATAAAAGACCGGCTTTAATAATATCCGTAGATGGAAAAGAACGAGAGGTTACTTTTGAGGAGCTTACACTATCGAATAACCTAACTCTCGAGGTTTTGATGCGATTATTAATCGACAAAAACTTAATTGATCCTGATGAATTTATGACCAAGCTACAGGAATTAAAAAACGAAAGATTCAAAACCGAATGAATGTATGTTATACCAATAAAAATTACAGGTAATATATCTCTTCGCTGGACGTAAAAAATGCAACAATTAGATGAGATTAATTCCTGCTTACCTTTAAGCTGGACAGCACATAGAGCTGCTGAAAACCCTAAGAAAGCAATAACTATTCTCATTGTAATTGTTCTATCTGGTATTGGAGCCGCTTTTTATATGGAAGCTTTGATATGGGGGTTTTTCGCTATAATAGTTCTGTTTATTGGGCTTTCAGGGTTCTTTCTACCTCGAAAATACCTTATAGACAGCACAGGCATTCGGGAAAAATATTTGGGGCAGGAAAGAATTACAAGCTGGTATTATTTTCGAAGAACGGTTGTTGTTGGAAGTGATATATTGCTATCGCCATACAATAAAAGAACCGTAATGGAACGTTTCAGAGCATGGAATGTCCATACACCTGATAATGATACTGCGAATCTTATCGCCAAATTAGTCGAGATTAAGACTGCTGGAAATAAAAGTGGGAGAATTTTGTAAGTTCTATTTAAAATTGTTATTTCAGGATTTTGTTTAAAATAATTACAGGAGACACAAATGCCCCAAGATAAGGATTTTTGGCATCTCGACTGGGATGAGGAATTTAGTGAGAATATTACACCCAGTCAAGAAGCTATACTCGATAGAATTGCCAAAGAAGTTGTAGATAGACGGATGTCGGTGCCGGTACTTATATTTCTAGAGACTGTTAGACCTTTAAATTGGATGTCGAGTCAGGTTTTGCTATTTTTTGAACCGATTACAGCATGGGTTTTGGGACTAAAGGAATTAATCGACCTAAGAAGAGCATTGGATAAACGAGAATCCATACCTATGCTTATGGACAAAATACAGAATTCTCAAGAAGAACACCGAGAAAAATTAGCTATGGAAAAAGCGGAAAAGAAAAAATCTAAATCCAAAAATAAGCCTTTAAAACAATAATTCGTAGTGATTTCGGAGAATAAATGCTTAAGAAAACTTTTAAAATTCATATAATTTCGATTGTGTTATTATCTATGGCTCTCGCACAACCCGGAAAGTTCACTGACAGAGTGGAATTAGTCAGACTTAAATTCAGTGGAGGCGGAGATTGGTACAATGGTCCTACGGAATTACCTAATCTTGCTCAATTTATCAAAGCCAATGCAGGCATTAATGTTTCTGCAACCGGCAAATATGTTGAACCTTTGGATGAAGATATCTTTAAATATCCAATTCTATTTATGACTGGACATGGTAACTGCTTTTTTACCGATAAGGAAGCAGCAAATCTACGACTTTGGATGAATGCTGGCGGATTCCTTCTTGTTAACGATGACTATGGATTAGATAAATCTTTCCGAAGAGAATTGAGAAAGATCTTTCCAGATAAAGACCTTATAGAATTGCCATTTGATCATGATATCTTCCATTCCTATTACGATTTCCCCAGCGGTCTGCCAAAAATTCACGAACATGA
>JAUXEQ010000023.1 GCA_030620455.1 bacterium
CTCGCAGGAACGCTTGATGATACTATTCCAAAAATTACTGCTCCCTCTGTTATGACACCCCATATAGGCGAACTTTCAAGGCTTTTGGGAATTGAAATGGACGAAATATTGAAATTAAGGGTTGAGAAGGCTTCTGAATGGGCAAAATTGCTTTATACAACCTTACTTATCAAAGGCAATCCAACGATTATTGCTGACGGTGAGAATCCAGTTTGGTTCAACACGAGCGGCAATCACGGAATGGCGACTGCAGGCAGCGGAGACGTTTTGACCGGGCTTATTGGTGGTTTTCTTGCACAGGGTTTAACACCTATGAATGCAGCAAAACTTGGCGCATACATTCATGGTCTGGCTGGTGATATTGCTGCTAAACAGTTTGGATGTAGATCGCTTATCGCAGGAGATATAGTTAATGCGATACCTGAAGCTATTACTACTTTAAGTAATGCTCCTTTTGTTGTCGAGCAGAACTCTGAGAAAATAGGATTTAAATACTTAGAGATCTATCGAGGGTCAAATATTTTTAGCTTATCTCTCTTGGAAAACGAATGAGTTCTGATTACAAATTAAATACTACTATGAAAAATTATTTGAATTTACATTCTTGACAAATAATATATAATTATACTATGGCTGGAAAATCCAAAAAGATCACATTAATGGAACAATTCTATTCCATTAAAAAGCAGTATCCGGATACACTTCTGCTTTTCGGAGTTGGAGATTTCTTTGAGCTTTTTGAGGAGGATGCCCGAATAGCCTCGAAAGAACTTGGAATTGCGCTAACCGCGAGAAATCATGGGTTGGAGACTAAAACACCATTGGCAGGTGTACCGCATCATTCGCTTGATAAATATCTATCGCAACTGTTAAAAAAAGGTTTCAAGGTAGCGATTTGCGAACAGATCGAGGACCCTAAATTTGCTAAGGGGCTTGTCAAACGGGATGTTATTGAAGTTATGACTCCCGGTACGATCACAGTAGCTTCGAGTGCTGAAGATGGAAAGAACCAATATCTCCTTGGTTTGTTCTCTGTAAAGGGAAGCTATTTTATCTGTGCAGTGGATGTTCTTTCTGGTGAATTTTTTACTGTGATTGCCGATGAAAAACGATTTCTCGATGAACTCGCTGTACTTGAGCCGAGTGAATTTTTAGTACCGGACGATATAAGCGAATCGATTTTCAAATCGATAAAGGGTCGGTTTCCCAATATTAGAATATCGCTTTTCGAACCTTGGAATTTCGAATTCGAGCATGCAAAACGAGTATTGAAAGATCATTTCGGAACATCGACACTTGAGGGTTTCGGCGACTTAACTCGTGGAGAAATTTGCATTGCTGGAGGTGTGCTTGCATATCTAAACAGTTTAAAGAAAGGTAAATTAACTCATATAAAAGCCCTAAAGCAAGAGCACAGTGGACATTTAATGCACCTCGATGAGAGCACAATTAGAAATCTTGAATTAATAGCATCTATGTCTGATGGGAAAAAATATGGCACGCTTTTGTGGTTTCTCGATGAGACAAAAACACCGATGGGTGCACGCTTACTCCGAAGAATGATACTTTCACCGCTTACAGATGAAAAGCTAATTATGGGTCGACTTTCAGCTGTTGATTCCCTTATTCAATCTGGCAAGTTGTTGGGTATACTACAAGAGTATTTAGCTAACCTTTGTGATCTCGAGAGAATTGCTGGCAGAATTGGTAATATGAAAGCCAACCCAAGAGATCTAACTGCAGTAGAAAAAAGCCTTAGGATAATTGAAAGAATAAGAGAACTCGAAATTTTTACTTCAGAATTACTACAGAAATTGCTAAAAAACCTGAATCCACTGCCGGAAATAAGAAAGCGAATTAAGGAGACTATTGTTGATAATCCACCTCCAATCATTACTAACGGTGGGATTATTCGTCCCGGTGTAATTGAAGAACTGGATGAATTAAGAGAACTAAGGGTCAATTCAAGATCTGTCCTCATGGAGATGGAAGTTAATTTAAGGAATCGAACGTGCCTCGATAAATTGAAAATCAAGTCTAACAAGGTTTTCGGATATTTCATCGAGATACCTCGGATGCAGGCAAAAAAAGCACCACCCGATTTCATTAGGAAGCAAACACTTGTAAACGCTGAGCGTTTTATTACACCGGAACTAAAGGAACTTGAGAGCAAAATTCTCGCTGCAGAAGAGCGAATAAATTATATCGAGAGAGAATTTTATCTTAGTGTTCTTACTGAAATTTCAATTTACGCTAGCAAAATAAGCGATGTAGCAAGAGCTGCTGCGTGGTTGGATGTCCTGTCAAATTTTGCTAATATAGCAATGCGGAAAAAGCTTACGAAACCTGAAATTGCCAAGGATGGCACATTAGAGATAAAAAGTGGTTGGCATCCAGTTCTATGGGAAATTTTGGGTAAATCTTTGTTTGTGCCGAATGATCTTAATTTTGATAATGAAACACAAATAATAGTTTTAACTGGTCCCAATATGGCTGGTAAATCGACATATTTACGTCAGAATGGGCTTATTATGTTAATGGCTCAGATTGGCTCATTCGTTCCTGCCGATTATGCCAAAATAACCCCTGTGGATAGGATTTTCACTCGTGTTGGAGCAGTGGATTACATCGCGAAAGGTCAATCTACTTTTCTAGTAGAAATGCTCGAAACTGCTAATATTCTGCACAATGCCACCGATAACTCTTTGGTTCTTCTTGACGAAATAGGTCGTGGTACCAGCACTTATGATGGTCTTTCGATTGCATGGGCGGTTGTAGAGTACATACATACTTTGGTTGGGCACAAACCTAAAACTATTTTTGCAACACACTATCATGAGCTAACCGAGGTAGCAAATTACCTTTCAAGAGTTAAGAATTTCCAAATATCGGTTAGAGAAAAAAACGAAAAGATAGTTTTCCTTCACAAAATAGTTTCTGGTGGCTGCGATGATTCATACGGAATTCATGTTGCTCAGTTGGCAGGTGTTCCTGAGGAAGTAATCCAACGTTCGAAGGAAATCCTCGACTTTCTGGAAGCTGGAGATACCCCGGGTCGATCTGTAAAAAAAATCGATGGTAAAAAGCCTAGGATAGAAAAGCACTCAGGTTATCAAATCTCACTTTTCGATCCGGAATTTCATCCGCTTGTGGTTGCTTTAAAGGATCTAGATGTTAATAATTTAACTCCTCTTCAAGCGTTGGAATTGATCTCCAAATGGAGGGAAAATTGGGAATAGTTTTAACTACCGATATGTTTTTTTCCATTTTTTCACTTGATAAGATTAAGATTCTCAGTTTTTTAGAGTTCTATATACATAATTGATGCTTACCACTCTTGACAAATCCAGTATTAACGCTATTTTCTCATAGGAGGTTGTTGATGGAAGGATTATTAAATTTATTATTATGGGTACCAGGACTTCTTCTGGCTCTCACATTTCATGAGTTCTCGCATGGTATGGTCGCGTATAAACTGGGCGATCCAACTCCTGAGAGAGCAGGGAGATTAACACTTAATCCTCTGGCTCACCTGGATGTTATGGGTACAATAGCTTTATTTCTGTTCCATTTTGGATGGGCAAAACCTGTTCCAATAAATCCGCATTTCCTTCGCAACCCAAAACGAGACATGATATATATAGCTATAGCAGGTCCTGCAGCTAATTTTATTCTCGCAATTATTGCAGGAATTATTGTTAAAATATTATCAACAATTGGGCAGTCCGGAACTATCCCGTGGTATATGATGGTTTACACTATGGATATTAATGTTATACTTATGGCTTTCAATTTAATTCCAATTCCTCCATTGGATGGCTCAAAAATTCTATTCGGTTTGACAAATATAAATCCTCGAACGATATATAACCTTGAAAGAATGGGTCCAATGATCCTTCTGGGAATTATTATTCTTGGCTCTATGAGCGGATTTAATATTCTATTTATTTTTATTAGTCCTGCAATGATGATTTTTCACCAAATTTTCATTTAATCAGTAAAATGGTAAGAATTTCAAGGAAAAGAAAATTCATTTTCAAGAGTGGGAAAGACAAGGAACAGAATAAATATATAAAGATCGGTCGTATCGATCGTTCAAGATATCCTAAGCAATGGTTCTGGATATTGTTCGCATTGGTTGGTGCTATATTGCTGTTTCTTGTATCGAAATTATTTTTTAAGTTGGTTAGATGATTTTAAAGCCAATAACAGGAAGGAATTCAAATGTGGAGGTTGTGGTTAATACTATTCCTAATTTCCGTTACACAAGCTCAAGATAAATATTGGATTTTTTTCAGGGACAAATGTTCCGATGAAACTGCTGAAAACATAGAACAAATTGTTAGGAATACTCTATCTGATAGAGCAATTGCGAGACGTGACAAACTAGGAATTAAACTTGACAAAACAGATCTTCCAGTATGCGCGGTGTACATCGACTCGCTGAAATCTCTGGGTTTTGAGGTGCTAAGAAAGTCTAAATGGCTTAATGCCGTATCGATAAAATGCGAAGAAACAGACTTAATAAAAATTTGTTCGCTGAACTTTGTAAAAGAAGCTAAAAGAGTTAAAACCTATACTTACATTGGTCCTGAAAAAAGAGAGATTCGCATCGAACGACGTCTTGTAGACACTAACTGGGGAGTCTCGAGGGAGCAAGCAACTTTTGTCGGCGCAGATAAAATGCATGAATTAGGATTTTCTGGTGGTGACGGTGAGGATAGGATATTCATTGGAATGTTGGATTCCGGATTCGATTTGAGTCAGAGGTGTTTCAACTCGTTAACAACAAGTGGAAGGCTTCTGAATAAATACGATTTTGTCCATAAGGACACAAGTGTGGGTTTCGTTGAGGGTGATTTCGATAAAATAGGCTGGCGACATGGAACAATGACGCTTTCTATTATAGCCGCAGACTTACCGGGTGAAATGATGGGAATTGCTCCTGATGCTCTTTTTGCGTTGGCGAAAACAGAAATCACAGATTCGACTGTTGGCAGCGGGACTTATTTAATTGAACGAAAAAGAGAAGAGGATAATTGGATTGCAGGAATTGAATGGCTCGATAGTCTTGGCGTTGATATAGCGTCGAGTTCGCTCGGATATGTAGATTTCGATGATGATACAGCAGGAAGTTACACTTTTGATGATTTAGATGGAAATACTGCGTTGGTAACTATTGCCGCGGATTTTGCTGCTGCCAAGGGTATTGCTGTTTTCAATTCTGCAGGTAACGAAAGATCGGTGGGTAGTTTATTTGGGTTTAATCATATAATTACTCCCGCCGATGGCGATTCCGTTTGTGCTGTGGGTGGCGTTACTTTTAATAAGGTTTATGCAACATTTTCTTCACCCGGACCTACTGCAGATGGAAGAATTAAGCCGGATCTAACTACCTTGGCTCAAGGTGTTGCAGTTTGGGATACTCAAACGGGTTTTGCAGATGGGACAAGTTTCTCTGCTCCGGCACTTGCAGCTCTTGCAGCGTTAGTACTTCAAGCTATTGAATCTTCCGGTGGAGTTGTTTCCGGATGGAACCTTGTTGAAATTTTGAAGAAGTCAGCAGATCAAAGGTATGTTCCTGATAACGATTACGGATGGGGTATTCCTAATGGTCCTGTTGCAGCTGGACTTTTGGATGGTTTTTTTGGATATGTCCTCGATTCAGCATCTAATGCTGCTTTACCTAATACGCAAGTTGTGTTTGACTCGGAAACGCTCGTTACCGATGGTCGAGGTAGATTCTTTGCGTATATGGACAGTTCAGGTGATTATAAGCTCTCAGTTTCAAGGGATGGCTTCCATCCGTTTCATATCACGATAAACCATATTGCAGGAAATAATATCAGATATTCTGTTAAGCTTATTCCGTATTCTACTATGGATGAAATAATATATTATCCAAATCCCTTCTTAGAAAAGCTGATCATAAGTTGGTTTACGGGTGAATCCGGTGAGAGACAAAGAGGTGAGGTAAAAATATTCTCTGCTTCAGGTAGTTTTATTAACAAATTGGAGACAGAAGAAGGAAGTATCGAATGGAATGGAGAGAATAAATCAGGGGAGAAAGTTGCAAGTGGAATTTATTTGATTAAAGTTAAGGCTTTCGGAGGCGAGGAAAAAGAATTGACAGATATTGGAAAAATATTGTATATACAATAACATAGGAGGATCTCGTGGAACATTTGCATATTAGACGGGCATTGTTATATACTTTTGAAGATAGCGATTGGCTAAAGAAAGCGTTAACACTATTAGGTTTAACGTTTATTCCTATTTTTGGTTGGTTTTGTATTTTGGGCTACCAACTGAATATAGTTAAAAACTGGATAAATAGGGAATATAAACTCCCATCATTCGGAAATTTGGGCGAACTTTTCTCTACTGGAATATTATTATTTGTTGCACTATTCATTTACAATGCTCCTCATATTGCGAATGTTATTCCTTTTATCGGGCAGGTTGTTTCATTCGCATGGACAATTGTTATGATTTTCATTACACCATATCTATACATTGTTATTGCTACAGAGAATTCTCTCAGTGGTTCTCTTTTCAACTTCAATAAGTTAATAAAATTCATTTCGGAAAATGTATACAGAATATTGATTCTTCTTCTTATTAATGTTGGAATAGCAATTGTGGGAGCGGTGCTTTCTTCACCTTTTGTCATAGCAAATTTAATATTGTCAAAAATATCCGAGAATATAATTTTACCCGTTTTGATATTTCAACTAATAAGCTTTGTCATTATTTGGGTTATAACAATGTATTCAATGGTAGTTAATAGTTCATTAATAGGAAATATTTACGAGGTTTGGCAACATCAGAGTTCATCGAATCTTTAGGATGCATAGGATTGTGAATAATGGGTAAAAAAGCGTCTTGGATAATAACATTATTGGCAGGATTGGCATCGTTTTCTATTATTCTTGCACCATATCTTGCATATAAGGGCAATCCATTTGCGATTCTGGTCTATGAATTGTTTCATCCATTATGCCATCAGATAGAAAGCAGATCATTTTATTTATGGGGTTATAAAATGGGAGTTTGCACGCGATGTCTCGGGATTTACATTGGAACATTTGCATTTGGTGTTTTTGAATCGATCACAGCCACAAGACTCATAAGGATAAACGAAAAGATTTTACTGACTATGATTGCACCTTTAACAATCGATGGAACAGCTCAGCTAATTGGATTTTATGTTAGCAATAATATTATAAGATTTATTACAGGAATTTTTGCAGGAGCTGCGTTCGTTTTTTTCGTATTCCCCAGAATTTGGAATATTTCAGATTTTTTCTCGATTGAAAATCATAGAAAGGAGAAGTAAATGGAAGTATTTATGATAACATTAACTGTAATAATTATCATTGCTGTAATAATTCTAATTGTAGCTGTATTTCTTTACAATCGCCTGGTTAAATTGCGCAATTTATCTGAGCAAGCCTGGAGCGATATCGATGTACAATTGCAAAGACGATACAATCTGATTCCGAATTTGGTTGAGACAGTTAAGGGTTATGCAATACATGAGAGAGAAACGTTTGAGAATGTAATAAAAGCTCGACAGCAGGCGGTCAATATTAAGGATAGTGTTCCCAAAAAGGCAAGAGCTGAAAATTTTCTCACACAGGCATTACGACAGCTTTTTGCAGTAGCAGAAGCATATCCTGAGCTTAAGGCAAATCAAAATTTTCTTGAGCTTCAAGACCAATTGGAGGAGGTTGAAAATCACATTCAGCTTGCGCGAAGGTATTACAACGCTGTAGCCCGAGACCTTAACAATGCTGTACAGATGTTCCCTTCGAACATTGTGGCTAATACTTTTGCTTTCCATATTAAGGACTATTTCGAGCTTGAAGATGTTGGTGCAAGAATTGCACCTGAAGTGCGTTTCTAAATACAATTAATTTAGAATTATTATGCAACTTACGTATACAGCATGAAAATGTATAGATTTTTATGATTCATAAGTTACTAAGTATGAATTGATGATAACAACTAGTAGCAATTTCATAGAAATAAATATATTTTATTCCAATTCTAATAATTGCAAGACCCAAAAGGCAACAATAAAAATCACATCACAAGCAGAAAATCGCACATTTATACTAAGACTTAGATACGGCGCTGCAAACAAGCCTTATAAGCTCAACGAAGAGAGCGAGAAAGCTATTTAACCATAAGGATCGATGGTTCTTCTTTTTTCCTGCGTAAAAACCATCTTAATGCATCTGATTTATCCTCTTCGCCGGTCAGTGCCAGCAAAAATGAACGATAGCAAAGGAATTGCTCTAATTGCGCTTCCTTATCGGATAAGTTATTCAATGCCAACTCCTTTCGTGCTCCGAGACCAAAATTCAGTATCGAATTTTATTAATCGTAAATGTTATTGTTAGCTTTTCTGCGACCCCAACTCAAAACATATAAACCCCAAGCACAACTTTGTATCTATAATTAAGTTATATAGATTAAAAAAAGCTATGCAAGTTTTTTTTTCAAATTCTTTAAAATTTTTCGAATATTACTATAACTCTCTATTTGACATATATATGCACGTAATTTTGAACTATCAGGAACACACTTTAAAAGTTTCATTATTTGCTTTCTACAGTATATAATTCCCTTTTTTTCTCCCCGTAACTCAATCTCTTCCATTAAGAAAGAAAGAAATGTATCAATTCTTTCACTTAGATTTATTTCTCTATATTCTTTATTACTGAGGAAGTCATTAGTTTGGCTAAAAAGTTCAAAATTTGCTATTGCACCTCTTGCGATTGCTATACCAGCTAAATTTGGATTGAATTTTTCCACAGCATCTTGAACAGTGAAAATATCGCCATTGCCCACAACCGGCATGTCCACATTCTTCGCAATGTTGGTAATAAGACTCCAATCTGCTTTATGACTAAATAACTGCTTTGCCGTTCGACCATGAATTGTGGCAAATTTCACTCCAAGATTTCTAAACTTCTCCAGAAGCGTAATAATAGCTTCATAATCGGCATATTCGAAGCCAGTTCGAAGTTTAACGCTTACCGGTAATCCGGACATCAACGCTGCATCGACAATTGCAATACTTCTTTGAGGATTTGATAACAATTTAGAGCCTGCTCCTTTTTTAATTACTTTGCGAACAGGACAACCCATATTCACATCGAGAAAATCGAAGCCCATCGATGCAACGATTTTCGCTGCTTCTTTCATAGCTCGAGGATCTGCAGTGAATAATTGGACACTAAGAGGTTTTTCGGATTCGTTGAATTCGAGATACTTTGTTGTTTTATTCGTAGCATAAATAATTCCCTCAGCGGAAATCATTTCAGTGAATGTTAAATCGGCACCAAAATTGCGGGTGAATTTCCTAAAGACCGTATCCGAATACCCCGACATTGGTGCTGCAAATAACCATGGTCTATCTTTTGGTAGCTCTAAGCTCATTGTTATCTATATAATAGGCAGAATATAATTGGAAAACAGCTAAACCACATAATTTAAAAAAGCTTTAAAAAATCCCCGATTCTATGTAAATCAGGGAAATTTAGTCAAATTCAGTCATCCCAGTAATTTCGAAATCACATCTTTTCCTATTATTTAAATCGAAATTATCTTACGGTTCAATTACACCACGAATAAGGTATTCCATCGATAAAAGCTCAGGATCTGTGGCTTGTATACCCTCTGCATAAACAAGCGAATCGGTGTTGGTGTAAAGAGGACCTTTAAAAACGACAAACGCACCATTTTTAAATTCGGTTATTCTATTCTCAACCATTGTTCTAAGATCCGATGTAACCGACGCTGCAAATGGAGAAAGCTTAACAGCGTCGTGTTCATAACCCCACCAAGTTTCTTCAACCTGACACTCTTTGTCATAAACCATTTTGCAGAAATGTTTGTAGAAAACTATCCAATTCCACATAGGAGCTGTAATATGAGAACCGGGAGCATAGCTGGACATATCGGAGTTGTAACCGAATGAAGGTAACCCATTTTCACCAGCTACTATGTTAACTTCGGGAGAAACTTGACCATGAGCTAAAACATCTACGCCCAAATTAATCAATTCTATCGCTTTTTGCCTTTCTACAACAGGATCATTCCACTTATTAATCCATTTAACGAAGATTTTCGCGTCCGGTTTTCTTTCTAGAACTCCTATTGCAAACGCATTAATCCCGCGATAAATTTCAGGAATTTTAAATGCAGCAACATAACCTATAGAATCATTATTGCTGTATTCTGCAGCAAGTAATCCCGCTAAATAGTCCGGTTGATGTATTCTTGCGAAGTAAGTTCCCATATTGTCGGCTGTTTTATAACCACCACAATGCATGAAATAAATATTGGGGTTTGCATTTGCCACTGCCAATGTTGGATTCATAAAGTCAATACTTGTACTGAAAATAATTTTGCATCCTTGATCCACTAACTGGTTCAACTTTGCAGCAATTTCGGTTGAATCATCCGATTCGAGACACTCGATATATGGAGCTGAAGAAACGTAATCCTCGTTTAAAAGTTCCAATCTTGCTACATTATGTTCGTAAGTCCAACCTGCATCACCTATAGTGTTCCAATACAGAAATCCAACTTTTATTTCTTCCTTTTCGTCATTGTCTTTGGTGCATGAAATTAATAATAAACTCATAAGAGCAACGACAATTGTAAGTCTAACAAATAATATCCTTTGCATATTCTCTCCTCCATTATTGGTAAATTAGTTAACTTCAACAAATTCACCATCCTGAATTAACCATAATTTAAAATTAACATCAGTAACATCACCGTTTCCATCGAAGTCGATTTTCCCGGAGGCACCCTCATAGTTAATATCACTCCCAGTTTCCAGAAAGTTTACTCCTCTTGTGTATTCATCCTTGCCAATACCAATAGTTGTACCCCATGGACAGGCAACTTCTGGAAGACTTTCAATAATTGAATTTACAGCGAGTGTTCCAGCTCTCTCTATAGCTAATGCAAGGACCATAACAGCATCATAGCAGTTTGCTGAGAATGTCATTGGATCGATACCGTATTTATTTTTAAAGATAGTCTTAAAATCGGTATCTTCAGCAGGTGCAATTTCAACTACATAAATGCCTTCCACGCTGTCCATCGATGTCAGAATCGACTGTTGGAAGTTTGCTTCTGAGATTATCCAGTTCCCACCCAAATCTAAACCGTGCCATTGGTCTAAAATAATTCTCGCACAGTTTATATA
>JAUXEQ010000150.1 GCA_030620455.1 bacterium
ACTGGACTTTAGCAAGCCCACCTTCAGATTTTGAAAACCAGAACCGAGCTAAGGTTATATGGTTCAATCCTTATGTTAAGGTGAATTCTGGAGAAGTATTCCCCAACCGTATTACAACAGATAGTACAAGTACTATGGATTACCTTAAATTTCAATATTTCGATACGACAACTGTTGCACCTGATTCCATGGTTTGGGGAGGTATTATGCAATATCTTAATTCCTCGTACCATGACCAACATAATACTCAATTTATGGAGATTCGGGTAAGGGGAAATGTAGGAATTCTTACCATAGATATCGGTGTTATATCTGAGGATGCCAATGATAACGATATTCTTAATACAGAAGATAAACTTAGAGATAACCGATATAATCATATATTAGAAGAGGGTGAGGATATTGGCATAGATGGACTAAAAAACGATGACGAATATGGATATTATTTGCATCTGGCAGGGATCGATACATCAGGAATGTCATTGAACGAGATGAAAGATATGTTTGCAACAGTTTTTCCAAACAGAGATCCACTCGATCCCTCTGGAGATAATTATGATTACTCAAATAAATATAGATATGACAAAATAAATGGTACAGAAGGAAATGGAACCGATGTTATGTATGGTGGACGACCGAGACCCGATACAGAAGATATCAATCGAAACGGTTCTCTGGATGGTATAAACGATTATTTCTCATATGAAATAGATCTCTCCTCAAATGCATTTCTGGTTTCAGGAACAAGCACCATAAGAGGTTGGCGACTTTTAAGAATTCCAATTAGGGATACAATTTTCACATTTGTTGAAGATGGAAAAGTCTGGCGAAGAAAACAAGTGGGTAATCCATCATCTGATTTTAAACAGATTAAATACATAAGACTTTGGCTGCGAGGGATCGATTCTCCCGGTGCAAATTTCACAGACATTCCAGATGCGGAAATATCGATTGTATCGATTGATTTCGTGGAGAACCAATGGCGGAGTGACTCAGATAAACTTGAAATATCAGTAATAAGTACAGATGAAAATACTGACTATACTCCTCCACCCGATGTGTATATACCTGTGAATCAGACAACCGGTATTACAATGGCAGAACGTTCTCTATCTCTAAAATACAAATACATCCCTCCTCTTGACACAGTAAAGGCTTATAAAACACTTTCAGACGATCAATACCAGGACTATACACGGTATAAAAAACTAAAGATGTGGGTATATCTTGATAGCACAAGTATTGAAGGCGAACACTCTGTGTTATTATTCCGAATAGGTGACACTCGAGGAAATTACTACGAATATAGAACGATGCAATTAGAAAACGGATGGAGCGAGAATAATAAAGTTGAAATAGATTTCAATGAGATTACATCATTCAAAGAGGAATACTATCGTCGACTTAACAATCCTAATCTTGAAGATATACCCAATACTAAATTAGCTTCTCACGGAAGAGGTTATTATACAATAATTGGACAACCGACGCTTACCAGAATAACATATTTCGAGATTGGAATTATTAATCCAGATCCGAACTTTCCAATAAGCGGTGAGATTTGGTGCGACGAACTAATACTTACTAACGCAAGAATAGATGATGGTATGGCATATAAAACCGAGCTATCTATAGATATGGCTGATTTTGCAAGATTTAATGTATCGTATAACCAAAGAGACGACGACTTTCACGGGTTAACAAGCGAAATCCCCCAAAGAGGATATGGTCAATCAAGGCTATCTTCGACAGTTGCTCAAGCTTTTACGAAAACACTAAGTTATAATAGCACCTTCGTATTAGGCAAGTTCTTTCCACCAAGATGGAACGTTTCATTACCTCTCAGCTATGTAAAAACTCATGAGACCAGCATTCCACGCCTTAAAACCGGATCTGATGTAGTTCTTTCTGATTCATTACGCAACGAAGAAAAAACTGTAATAAACACGCAAACTATTTCACTTCCAGGCATTGCTGTAGCTCCGGAAAGCCGAACACCGATTTTGGATTTACTTGTTGTCCCAAACAAGATAAACTATAGCTATTTAAGATCAAAAGAAACATCACCAAGATATCCGAAAAATATACATTCAAACTATATTTTCACTCATAATTACAATCTTAGTTTAAAGAAAAGCACTATAAAAAGAAAGAAACCAATGGGTGTGATTAAAGACTCAACATCTAGTAAAAGTTCAGATATCACTTCTTTCCTGCTTTCTAAAACTTTAGATGCATTTCGTCCAACGTTGGTTAGATTTACCACAACAGTAACATCAGATAAAACACAGAAGTTCGATCAATTAGGAACTCCAGACAACAAATACACACGATACTTAAGACATGACACAAAGCTTGATTTTGAACCATTCAAGAATGTAACCGCTGATGCTGGACTTCACCTTGAACGAGACATACACAAGAAAAATTTCATCTCATTGGGTCCACCTTTTATTGTAGGCAAAGCTATGTCAAAGGATCTCAATACCGGTCTTCACTGGAGTCCAGACAATTTAAAATTCCTCACTCAACGATATGATTTCACAAGCAAATATCATGAAAATACTCGATCACCTCAGGAGGGAACTTTTGGTCAGGTTACTCAAAACAGAACCTTACGTGCAGATTATACCTTGTATTGGAACAAGTTATTCGGCAAGGATGCAAAAGGAGAAAAGTCATCAAGTTTAAAAAACCTTTTAACTAAATTTGATAATTTGCGAGCTACTTTCAATTGGAATTCCACAATCAACGCACCGAATTTAACCAGACGACCGGATAAATTATTCCAAATTGGGATTAACTCCGATCCTGGTGTATCTGTATACGAAGGAGAACTATCGGATGGAAGACTCTCACCATCCACAACAAATACTCATACTTTCGAAGCCTCATCCGGCACAAAATTACCATCCGATATAACGTTAAAGTTTTCATACAATTTTACTCGAACTGCAAATTATACAAATACCGACAATAAGAAGACGATTTCTCATAAACTTCCCGATATAACAGCGAATTGGGGTTTCATTAACAAATCAAAATTCTTCAAATCATTCTCTAATTCTGTAACCTCAAAAAGTAGTTGGTTAAGAAGAACTACCACTACCTACACAAACGAGGAATTCTCTCAGAAAAAAACTGAGAATAAATTCCAACCCTTTTTAGGAATGACGTTTAATATGAAAGGCGGATGGACTCTCGATTTGAGATATAACCTTGAATTCTTAAAAAACGAAAACTTTACTGGAACACAACTTAACTATTCAGATAATCTTAAGTCTGGCTTAGATGTCGTAGTACGATATGCAATAAGAACATCACAGGGATTGAAAATCCCCCTTTTAGGAAAAATAACCTTAGAAAATAATCTCGATTTTACTCTTAATGTCAATTATTCTGTTAATAAATCCAAATCCTGGAATTCCACTAGCACAACGAAAACACCAACGAGATATTCCTCTCATCTGACAATAAGACCCCAACTATCATATAGTCTTTCCAAAAATGCAATAGCGGGTATGCAGATAGAGATCACCAACGATACAGATAAAATTCGCAAACCGTATATTACAACATATATTAGGGATGTGCGATTGTGGGTTCAGTTTTCGTTTGGAGGAAGCCGTAGTGTTGGTGGCAGAAGGCTTTTCTAAATTCTGTCTTTATATCTTATACTAAATCCAGTGTAATAATCAATAATAAATCACAAATTCTAATTGGACATACTCCAGGATTTTAGTTCTTTCCTCGAGCATGTCCAATGTTTTAGTTCTGAGAAGTTTCGATATTTCTTATGATGCATCTATTCACTTTTCAATAACATTTGAATACGCATCTATTTTATTAGCAATATTCGCATCACTTGATCATAACCTCCAGCTGTTGCACGAATCATATATATGCCTGAAGGATGTGCGGATCCATCCCATTCCAAGCGGTACGAATTGGTTTTCACACCGAAACATCCGAATTTCTCAACTTGTTTCCCAAATATGTCGTAAATATATACACCTGTCAATGGTTCTATTGGCGAATGTATCAAGATATCACATTTTTTGTTAAATGGGTTTGGATACACATTAATTGTTGGATGTCTGAGAATCAATAGCGATGTGTCGTAAATCCATTCCCCGGAGAATGTATAGAATGTATCTGCAATGTTATTTGCCAAATCTGAAGCACGAACAGAGAATAGCAAACTCTTGTCATACGGTAGGTCTTCATACTCCCATGTAATTCTATATCCTCCAAAACGTGAGTCAATTGCGCATTCACTGGTTACATCTTTCGGCGTGTATCCGTCGATTGTTACTGTAACAGTTATACCGGAGCTATCAACGCCGCTCGCAAAACACCGACCCGTATCAGGATCCAAACAATCGACAATTATCCGTCCGGAATCGGGGTATAAGCTAGTTATCCGCAAAGGATATTCTAATCCAATAACTGGAGGACAGAGATCGACTGTGTCTGGTTCGACTGTGTCTTCATCGCAAATTGTCCAATCCTTGCAGAATGTACGCGCAGCATTACCTGCCAAATCTGAAGCATCAACACAGAAAAGCAAACTCTCATCATATGGTAGGTCTTCGTACTCCCATGTAATTCTGTAGCCACCAAAACTTGAGACAATTGCGCATTCACTGGTTACATCTTCCGCGGAGTCGCCATCGATTGTTACTGTAACAGTTATACTGGAACTATCTACTCCGCTCGCAAAACACCGACCTGTATCAATATCCCAACAATCGACT
>JAUXEQ010000013.1 GCA_030620455.1 bacterium
ACTCTAGAACCGAGTTTTATTAAAGCAAATCTCTGACCTGTTTTAAAGATTTCACCTTCGCGAGCCCTACATACAATCCTTGATGCAATGAGACCTGCTATTTGCTTAATAAGAATCTTTCCAAAACCGGTCTTCAAAAGAATCTCAACTCGTTCATTCTCAAAATGTGCTTTAGAAGTATAGGCTTTATGAAATTTTCCGGGTATATGCTTTATTGATAGAACCTCTCCAGATATCGGAATTCGATTAATATGAACATCAAAAGGGCTCATGAAAATTGCGACTTCAGTATTTTCTTCAGAATTTTCTCTAACATAGATAATTTTCCCATCTGCAGGTGAAACAACAACATCATCATCCGTGGGTATTGTCCGATCTGGATCTCTTAAAAAGAAAACAATCCATAATACCACAAGTAATGATAATACAGCAACAATCCATCCAAATATACTCCCGAATAAAAATCCAAGGACCGCAAATAAAATAAAAACTATTATGTATTTAACTCCCTCGATATCCATAATTTAAAAGTATTTTCAATAAGCAAAAAGGCAAGAGCAGAATACTTAATATTTTTTTATAACATCGGTTGAATATAACCTCTTGAAAACCCAAGCTCATCAACCACATCGAGAACGCTTTGATATTCCTTTTTTGTAATTCTTCTATCCAAGGGTGGGAAATTCCTAGAATTATGAGCTGGAAAATACTGACTCATAATGCTTAGATAAGTATTGGTTCCTAAATTTTGAGCAATCCATCTTAAAGTTTTCTCTGTACCAGAAATATTTTCTGGAAGAACTAATAGCCTTATTAACAAACCCTTTATTGCTATACCTTTCTCGTTCATAATAAGATCCCCAGCATCCAGATGCATAAATTTAACAGCTCTTCTTGCAACTTCAGGATAATCCCAAGCCATAGAATATTTCTTGGCATATTCGGAATTAAAGTACCTCAAATCTGGCATATATATGTCAACTATTCCTTGTATTAGCTTCAGACCTTCAATTGAATCATAACCACTTGTATTGTAAACTACTGGTATTCTTAGACCATGTTCTCTTGCTGACAAGATTGCTCTTCTAATATTAACAATGTAATGACTTGGAGTTACAAAATTTATATTGTTTGCACCACGTTTTTGAAGATCAAGCATCGACTTGATTATCTCACTTATCGTAACTCTCTTGCCAATCCCCAATTGACTAATTGGATAATTTTGGCAATAAACGCATTTCATATTACAATGAGTGAGAAAAATCGTTCCGGAACCACTTCTTCCGGATATTGGGGGTTCCTCACCATAATGCAAATTAATGCTGGAAACATCTATAAATGAATCAGCACCACAAAAGCCCAAAGACTCAAAACGGTTTATACCACATTTGCGAGGGCAAATTTTGCAGTTCTTTAATAATTGAATATCTTCTTTTATTAATAATTCATCTATCATCTTTTATAACCTTAGTAAAAGCCGGTTCCCCATATTCAAAGAACCGGTTATTAAAACATGAGAAAAGTATTTACTGTAATAATTTTGCTAGGTCTTCAATTCTTCTCTTTGTCAAAAATCGTAAAGAACCAATTGGCGCCTTAGGCTCAGTCAACACTGCCAGCATTGCATCGGGATTAATCCTCCGAACTAAAATTGTGCCTTTCTCATATTCATATGAAGCCATTTTCAAATCGTTAAGGCTTAATTCTTCGCCAATAGATTTCAATGCTTTTTCACCCATCATTACAACAGCTGCGATAGCATCAGCATCGATCTTAGAATCCTCAGAAGCAACAGAAATTGCAAAACCCTCATTGCTGACAATAATTACTGCTTTAACTCCACTTTCTTTTGATAACTTTTCAATAATTTCCTTTACATCCGCCATAGCTCCTCCTTTACAACGATAGAAAATCTTTGTGTTCATACAATTTTCAAATGACTAAATAATATTTATTAATATCTTAGATGATTAAAATATACAAATAACATTTTTTCCAATCATATTTTGAGATATAATGAGATTTTATACTTAAAGGGTATTGCATTATTAAACTTTCAAATTGACAACATTACACTATACTAGTTTTCTCAATGCATTTCTTAATGCTATTAGTGTCGAATCAGTCTCTGGGTATCTTGGAATACGAAGAGCAGGTTTGGGTGTGAGGGTTAATTCAGGTAGAAATTGATTCCCTTTCAATTTCTTATCGAGTGTCAGAATAGAAAGATGTTGCGTATTGAAATTAAGTGTTACCCATTTCTTTCCAAATACAACAGAATCAAAACCAGCCAAAGTGGCTAAGATTCTTATTTCCAAAAATTTGACCAGATGTCTAACTGGCTCTGGTAAACGACCGAATCTATCTACCATTTCTGTCACAATTGTATTCAGACGTTCGACATAATCCGATGTAAAAAGTCGTTGATATGCCCAGAGTCTCTGTTCAAGATTATGTATATATTTAGCTGGTATATATGCATCAAAATCAATCTTAAAAGGTATAGGTTCGAAAATAGGTGGTTTTCGACCCTTCAATTCTGCGACAGCCTCTGCAAGCATCTTAGAATAAAGATCAAGACCCACAGCCGCAATAAACCCACTTTGTTCTTTGCCAAGCATATTCCCAGCTCCACGTATCTCTAAGTCTTTCATTGCAAGATGGTACCCACTGCCTAAATCTGTATGTTCAAGAAGTGCTCTAATTCGTTTTCGAGCATTGACAGTCACGTTTCTATACGGTGGAAGAACCAGATACGCATAAGCCTGCACATCCGAGCGACCAACTCTTCCCCTAAGCTGATATAATTGAGATAAACCAAGTTTATCCGCTCTATTAATAATAATTGTATTAACTCTTGGCATATCAGTTCCGGATTCAATTATAACAGTGGAAAGAAGCATGTCATATTTGCCATTTCGAAAGTCTAAAACAGTTCGCTCGAGTGATCTTTCTGGCATCTGACCATGAGCAATCGCAATGCTTACATCTGGCATCTCCTTCTTAAGAATAGCAGCAATTCCCTCAATTGTTTCTACACGGTTGTGTACAAAAAAGACCTGTCCACCTCGTTCAAGTTCTTGATAAGTTATCTTTGCGAATAATTCCGGTTTCCACTGAATAACCTGAGTAAAAATCGCTCTTCGCATTATTGGTGGTGTTTGAATTATCGAGATATCCCTAATTCCTGAAATAGAGAAATACAATGTCCTTGGTATTGGTGTCGCAGTTAATGTTAGTACATCGACCTCTGCTCTGAGAGATCTCAACTTTTCCTTCTGCTTTACACCAAACCATTGTTCCTCATCGATAATAACAAGCCCAAGACGTTTGAATTTTACATGTTCAGACAACAATGCATGTGTTCCAATGACAATATCAACATCACCATTAGAAATTTTTTCAACTATATCTCGAGCATCCTTAGGTCGAGTAAAACGACTTAACATAGAGATTCTCACTGGAAAATCCTTAAGTCGTTCTAAAAAGGTCTCATAATGCTGAACAGCTAATATCGTCGTGGGCACAAGCACTGCCATTTGATAATCGGAAGCCACCGCTCTTAATGCTGCTCGAATTGCCACTTCAGTTTTTCCAAATCCCACATCGCCACATACCAGCCTATCCATAGGTTTTTCTGCATTCATATCGGATAAAACCTCTTGAATTGTTCTCTGTTGATCAGGAGTCTCATCGAAAGGAAAACTTTCATAGAGCATGCTTTCCAATTCATAATCTGGTTCAAAAGGTTTCCGTTTCTTAACTTCCCTTAAGGCATAAATTCTCGTCAATTCACCTGCAAGTTCAAATGCTTTCTGCCTAGTTTTAGCTTTTACAACACTCCATTTTCTACCTCCAAGCTTAGAAAGCTTAGCAAGTCGTTCTGGACCTATATATGGGTTGACCTTAAAAAAATCCTCCATCGGAACATATAGTTTTTCACTTTGAGCAAAAATCAGCAAAAGAAACTCGGTATTTCGGTTATCCAGTTGCAGCGTTTCAATACCCAGAAACTGTGAAATTCCATAGTCGGAATGAACAACAAGGTCTCCTTGTTCAAGACCATAATGTGCGAGTAAAATTCTGCCTTGATGATACCTCGATGGTTCAAAAAGAGCCCTCGAAAAACCAAGCAATTCATCTCCAGAGATTACCGAGGTTATCTCATCCTTAGCCACTTTAACTTTGAAACTTTCCGAAATTATGCCTTTCCGAGTCGGAACTGGGATTGCTCCGCCAATTTTCTTAGCAATTCGATTCTTTTGATTTTGTGAACTTATTGCCACAAACACATCCCCAGTTTGAGATAGCGACTCCATTGTTCGAAATATCTCCACTTTATCAGAACTAATAGAAATCCTCTGCGTACTGAAATTTACATCTGTTTGAGATGTGGGTATTTCTCGAATAAAAATTTTAGAATTTGAAATCTTTTCTATCACATCATAATCGAAAATATATTGTGGTGGTAAAGGTTTAAACTCTTCCCAGCTAATCCGATCAAATAGTTCCAATGCTTTTTGTTGAAATTTCAGTGATTCATCCTCGAGGCTTTCCGGTTCAACCGCTATTATTATTGGATTTTTAATTTGGAAGAATTCAAAAGGATTTACCGGAGATGGCTCGAAAAGTTGAGCAAACCAAATCTCACCCGGAAAATGCCTATCGAGAGCAATTCTTGCAGAAAGTTCCTCTAACTCACTATTAGTTAGCAATCTTTTAGCATCGGGTCTTAATTTGACCATAAGTTCATCAGGCGAACCTTTTTCCATTGTCAACCATTCCACAGCTGGTAAAATATAAGCATCCTTAATTTTGGATATTGAACGCTGGTCTCTTGTTGAGAAAAGACGTAAATCTTCGACATCATCCTCAAAAAAACTAATTCTAACTGGATCTCGATGTCCTGGAGAGAAAAAATCCACAATTTCACCTCGCCGTGCATAGCTTTCCAAATATTCTACCAGTTCCTCACGTCGATATCCAGCGGTCGAAAGTTTATGACAAACCTCCTCAGGTGAGATTTTCATTCCTTTAACAATATGTGAAATATGATTATCGAGTTCTTTCCGTGGAATTGTTCTACATGATAAAGCCTTAGGCGTTGTAATAACAACCGGAGATGTTTCATTAAAATATCTCCATAATGTAAAAATTCTTGAGGCAACCATTTCTGAATCTGGGTATTTGTGTTCATAAGGTAAGACATCCCATGGTGGAAACTGCAATGCTCTGTCCTTGGATGCTGTTTTACAATCTGAATAAACAGTAGAAAAAAGAGCTTCAGTAACCACTAATATGACTGGACAACTATTAGATATTGCAACGAAATCTGCGAGAGCTGCCCAAAGTGGAGGCGTTAGACCTGAAACGTTAACCATTCGATCTTTTTGGAATTCCTTCTGGAAATATTGGAATTCAACCGAATTCTCAAAAATTCTTGTTAAATAAGATGGCATAACCATCAAAAATATTGAATAATTTATACATGTCAACATTAGTAACAATCACATCAAAACCTTTTGGAGTGAAATAGCATGACTATATATTACATAAAATCTGGAGGATAAATGAGAAAGAACAATGGCATTTTATTCGCAGTACTATCTGGAATTCTGTGGGCTGCCAGTTTCCCGCCTCTTATTACTGGCTTTTTTGCATATTTTATTTTAGTGTTCCTATGGTATGCATTAAACCAATCACGCTCGATCTGGAATGCAATTTATATTGGTTATGTATGGGGGTTTATAGCGGCAATTGGTACTTTCTGGTGGATTGCGAAACCAACTCTAAGCGGATTTGTTGCATTGGTTCTTTTCCTACCGCTTTTCTCTGCATTATATTGTTGGTCCTACTATATAATTTCTCGGAAAAGTATCTCTCTTGCGATAATTGTCTCTCCAATACTCATTGTCGCTGTGGAATACTTTCGTTCATACGGCAGATTAGGATTTCCGTGGATAAATTTTGCATATACTCAAACCAATTACCCCGTTCTGATTCAATTTGCCGATATCTTTGGAAACTTTGGTGTTTCATTTTGGGTTGTAGCAATAAATTGCTGTGTATTCTTCGTAATACAAAAGCCGTTTTCTCGAAAATCAGCATTTTCATTAGCACTAATTTTACTGCTTTTCGGTGGTGCGCTAATTTACGGTACGAAAAAAATGAGAGAACCTATTAAAGGCACACCGGTTGATATAGCCATTGTTCAAAGCAACATTGATCCTTATAAAAAATGGTCCATCGAATTTAGAGACATTAACGGTTCAATCCATGCAAATATGATTAAAAGTATCGGGAAAGGAAAAGTTGACCTTATTATCGCACCCGAAACTGCAACAGCATGCTATCACCGAATTTCTCCACAATATTTCCAACCCATAAGAATCGCTACTATAAAAGTAAAAACACCCTTACTAATTGGAACTCTCGATTTCGATAAACACAACAGAAAAAGATATTATAACTCTGCAATTCTAATCGAACCTAATGGAAGTTATAATCAGCATTATAACAAAATACAGCTCGTTCCATTTGCTGAGCAGGTTCCATTTCAGGAAAAATCCAAATTTTTAAGGAGTCTAAATTTTGGTGGTAGCCATTTTTACGCTGGCAAAAGCTATACAATTTTTAGAATAAATAAAAGAAATGGAGTCAAAAAAGATTCTGAAAGGAAAAAAGAATTTAAATTTTCAACGCTTATTTGTTATGAATCAGCATTCAGTTGGCTCAATAGGAAGTTTCGCAATAAGGGTGCGCAGTTTTTTGTCAATATAACCAACGATGGTTGGTATGGCAGAAGCACAGGTCCTTATCAGCATGCATGGTTTAACATTATGCGAGCAATTGAAAACAGAGTCTGGATTGTACGATGTGCAAATACTGGAATATCTATGATTATCGATCCATTTGGGAGAATAATTTCAAAAACATCTCTTTTCGAACGAACAATTCTAACAGGGACAATTACAGTCAATGATTTTAGAACTTTTTATGATAAAATTGGTGATATAGTAGGTTTAATTTCGTTAGGAGTGTCTGTGCCTATTGTCTTGTGGGCAGCGTTTTTCCGAAAACCTCAATTTCCTGATCGCTTGTTATAATTAATGTTATAAAATCATAATCATAGATCTCATAAATAATCAACATATTTTTATCAACTTATTTTTCACTAAAAAGGAGTGTTTCGATTAAGTTACTTAATCAATCCAATTCGTATTTTTTTTACACATTGTCAATTTGTGCTCTTTGCAATTTCCCAGAATATTCGATATAAATAGTCTTCCATTCGGTAAAAATTTCATAAACAGTCCAACCACCTTCCCTATGCCCATTTCCTGTGTTTTTAAAACCACCAAATGGGAAATGACATTCAGCCCCAATTGTTGGAGCATTAACATAAACAATCCCAGTTTCAAAATCTCTCGCTGCTTGCATTGCATACAAGAGATTCTCAGTATAAATAGAACTGGAAAGCCCATATTCACAATTGTTAAGAATTTGCAATCCTTCCTCAAAATTAGCGAACTTAACTACAGATAACACTGGTCCAAATATCTCCTCCTGGAATATTCTCATATCTTGAGTTACATCTGAGAAAACTGTAGGTTTATAAAACCAACCTTTAGACAGATCACCTTCCGTAGTAGGTTCACCACCTATAAGCAGCTTTGCTCCCTCAGACTTGCCAATCTCCACATAGTTATGAACAGTTTTAACTTGCTTCTCATTGATTAATGGTCCTACGTCATTGCTTTCAATTAAGCCATCGCCTAATCTAAGATTTTTAACTTTATCAATCAACATTTCGAGAAATTTGTCATGAATATTTTCATGAAGCAAAAGTCTACTTGTTGCCGTACACCGCTGGCCTGTAGTTCCAAAAGCACCCCATATTACTCCGTCGAGAGCAAGTTCAGAATTGGCATCATCCATAATCATAACTGCGTTCTTTCCACCCAATTCAAGCGAGACTTTCTTAAGGTATTTTCCACCTCGCTCAGCAATATCTCTACCGACATCAACAGAACCCGTAAAGGAAATAACATTTGTATCCTTGTGCTCAACTATCGGTATTCCAACCTTAGTTCCGCTGCCAAATACAATATTAACAACACCCGGCGGTAATCCTGCTTCAATCATGAGTTGGACCATTTTATACACTGTATATGGTGTATCCGTGGCTGGTTTTATAACGACAGTATTCCCCGAAACAATAGCTGGAAACATTTTCCACGCTGGTATAGCCGACGGAAAATTCCATGGAGCTATCAAGCCTGCAACACCTATTGGAACTCGCATCGTGTAACCAGTTTTGTTAGGTAGCTCTGAGGGAACATGTGGGGCAAATAATCTTCTGGATTCCCCCTCAGCATAGAATGCGGTGTCTATTGATTCCTGAACATCACCTCGAGTTTCCTTGATTACTTTACCCATTTCTCTTGTCATATCTTTAGCGAGTTCTTCCTTATGCTCAACCATAAGTTCGCCAATTCTTCGAAGTATCAAGCCTCGCATTGGAGCAGGCACAAGCCGCCAATCCTTATATGCTTTCTTCGCTGCAGCAACAGCCTGATCGACATCATCCTTTGCCGACCTTGGAAATTCCCCAATAACCTCGTCCCAATTAGCAGGATTTCGATTCTCATAATAGTCACCTGTTGACGGTTCAACCCATTTACCACCAATATAGTTAAGATACCTTTCTGACATTTCGTCTCCCTTATTGCTTTGTTTTTATCATTGAAAAATTTATTGAATATTAATGCCTTTAAACAGAATTGCAAAACACAAATAATAAATTTCCAATTTCCAATAAATCTCTGTGAATGAGACTTGCAAGATTGAAAGCTATAAATTATTTTAATATAATAAAAACAACTCTTTCCCGAAATAGCACGATGTCAAACAGAATAGAAACCGTTGGTATCATAGCTAACCTTAATAAATTAGATGCCATCAAAGCTGTCAAACCACTGATGACTCTTCTGAGTGAAGTTAACATCAAAATTGATGCGCAATTGGCGGATAAACTCAAGATTCCAGATGGAGTTTCAATAAGAGAGTTAGGTTCAGTACAAATCGTAATTGTCCTTGGCGGAGACGGCACAGTGCTCGCTGTTGCTCGAAAACTTGCACCTTTCGGCGTTCCTATTCTTGGAATTAATATGGGCAGATTAGGATTTCTAACCGAATTACTCCCGAATGAATGTGAAACAGCAATTCCAAATATTATTGCTGGTGATTACGATATCGAGGAGCGTATGATGCTTCAAGTCGAAATCCCAGAACATTCGAATGAACCGATTATCGGTCTCAATGAAGTTACAATCGATAAAGGTGCTTCTTCAAAATTAATGTCGCATACAATTTATGTTTCGAATAGCTTAATTAGTCATGTAATCTCAGACGGTTTAATAATAGCCACTCCAACTGGTTCCACAGCCTATTCCATGGCTGCAGGAGGTGCAATTATATCCCCATCTATGGATGCGTTCATTATAACCGCATTAGCGCCATATACATTGGCAATTCGACCGCTTTTGGTTAGTGGGAATGAGATAATTAAGGTTTATTATAAAATTACGAAGAAGAAATTCCATCCACATTTAACAATAGATGGTCAAGTTTATTACAAACTTCCAGAATCTGGTTCAATTACCGTTCGAAGATCCAAATACAGGGCAAAGTTAATAAGCTACCATCGACGGTCATTCTACGATATCCTTCGCACAAAACTCGGATGGGGTCCTCCTCCTTCATCTATTTAATAGTAAAATCCGGAGGGAAAAATGATAACATATACAGGATTGTTTCTTTCGATAGTATTTGTTGCTATTGCATTTGGAATATCATTGACAAACAAACTTCGTCTTGAAAGAGATGTAATTGAAGCAATGATTCGTGCATTTATTCAGCTTATGCTTGTTGGGTATGTTCTAAAATTTGTTTTCGGACAAGACAAGCTTGTGTTCACTCTATCAATGATACTTGTGATGATTTTTATAGGAACTTTTGAGTCTACAAGGCGATCCAAGGGAATTCCAAAGCCAATGCCGATGATGCTTCTAGCAATGTTTGCTACGACGTTGATTAGCATGGGTTTACTGCTTGCATTAGGAATTATCTCTTGCAAACCAATTTATCTTATCCCTATTTCAGGAATGGTCATAGGAAATTCGATGAGAGTTCTTTCTCAATCAGCAATAAGATTTAAAGAAGGTATTAACGATAAAAGGGATACAATTGAAGCATCCTTAGCATTAGGAATGTCCCCCTGGGATGCAACTCAACTTATTAGGAAAAAAACACTTCGTCTCGCATTAATTCCAGGACTTGACGGCGTTAAAATTACTGGAATTGTACATTTACCAGGTGCAATGGTGGGAATGATTTTAGCTGGTGCATCTCCCATCGAGGCTGTCAAGTTCCAAATAGTCATTATGTATTTGCTTACTGGTGCACCTTTTATCGCGGCATGGATTTTTTCAAAGACCGTTTATTCAAAGTTTTTCAATTCAGACGAACAATTGGTTTTGCCATAAAAGACCAAGTATTGTTAATTATTAATGATTATTCTGTATATTAGATTGGATAGAATTTTATGGCAAAGTCTAAATTCCTTTTAAACAAAAAAATAGAGTTGTAATCCTGAATAACATCACAAATTAGAAAAATATGTAAATTATTTATAAGGTTTTAGATTTAAAAATAACAAAATTAACTTAGAAAGTCCTATAGATTTTAAAGGTCATCTTTTCTATCAGTGTAATATTCCTCGATATTTCTAAGTCCCAATTCTCCGAGTCTCTTTTTTTGCTTTTTTTGCTCTTCTAATTTCTTTTTCAGTATTTTCCTGAGCTTATCGTTTTCGCGGTGAATTCTACTAACTCTGTCCGAAAGTTTTTCTCTCTTTCTAAAATAAATTTTCACATAAATATATGTTAAAGCACTCAACCCCACAAAGTTAACTAAGTAAAAAGGCCAAATACCCTCGACCTTATATGGAATTGTCATAAGTATCCAAAAAAAAGTGTTAAATGCAATAATTACTAAGATTAACCAAAACACATTATTCTCCCTCGATATACCATACCTCTATACCTAAATTGTGCAATTCTCTTTTAAGGTTCTTATTATCTTTTACTAACTGCTCATATTCGATATACAATTTCTCGAAGTCTTTGGAGCGTTTCTTCTTGTAAACTCTTACTAATGCCACAATTGCAATTATCGATACAATTCCTGAATTAATCCGAACAAGAGGTTTAGGATCAAAAATTATTGCTAATACATTAATAATAAGAATTAGCATTATCCAATATTGCATTTCATAAACCTTTAATAAATCGATTTACTAAATTGTTATTAGATATTTTTAAAAGATTTACAAACCCACACATATTTTTTCGCGAATACGTTAAAATTTACAGTAGATTTTTTTTTTCGCAAGGAATAATGAACGTTCTTTTTTGTAAGGTTTTACGCTATCCTTCGAGGGAAAGAATTAAATAAATAAGACTTAGAATAATTTTGAAATGAATTATCCTTTACTTCAACAAAATATTCAAAAATAAATCTTGTGAATATTCATGCTTAATCCGTTATCTAACATCTATCTGAATTATTGGAAAAACAATTTACCAGTCAAAAATTAAAATTCATTATAGCTTTAGTGTATGTGTGAATTAACAACATGAAAAATTTAACTATCACCAAGATATTTCATAATTTTCTTCACTATTCTTTTAGAAGCTTTTCCATCGCCGTAAATGAAACGTTTCTGGGCAATTTTGCGATATTCCTGATCATCCAAGAGAAGTTTCCGAGATTCTACTAAAATCTTGTCTCTATGCATCCCAACAATTTTTGCAGCACCGGCTTCCACAGCCTCGGGACGTTCAGTAACATCTCGGAGTACTAACACTGGCTTTCCTAAAACAGGTGCTTCTTCTTGAATTCCACCGCTATCGGTTAGAATAAAATATGCTCGATTCATTAGTGTTACGAAATCTGCATATCCTAATGGTTTAGGCAATAAAATATTATCAATTCCGGATAAACCGCTTCTAACGGGATCATCTACATTAGGATTCAGATGTACTGGATAAATTATTAATACATCAGGAAAGCCTTTCGAAAGTTCCCTAATCGCTGCAATAAACTCTAAAAACGGTGCTCCAAAACTTTCCCGACGATGTGCTGTTATTACAATAATTCTTTTTGATTTGTCTGAAGTAATCTTTTCAAGTTCAGGAATTGAAATTGGCTTTTTTTGGTTAATTATCCACATTAGAGAATCGATGGCAGTATTTCCAGTAATAAAACACTTTTCGATAGGAACGTTCTCAGCCTGTAAATTTTGCAAAGCTATTTTCGTTGGTGGAAAAAGTAACTGTGAGATTGCATCCAATAATCTTCTATTAGCCTCTTCAGGAAAGGGATGAAATAGATCATTCGTCCGAAGTCCTGCTTCGACATGTGCAATTGGTATTTTTCTATAAAATGAGGCAAGTCCTCCAACGAAGCTCGATGTCGTATCGCCCTGTACAACCGTCATCGAGGGTTTATATTTATCAAGAAGCTTGGCGATTCCGTCAAGAGCACTAATTGTAATATTATCCAAAGATTGATTGGATCGCATTATGTTTAAATCGTAATCAACTTTAATATCGAAAACTTTCAGAACCTGATCTAGCATTTCTCTATGTTGTGCGGTTGCAACAACAATTGGCTCAAGCACAGATTGCATTTTTATTTCTCGAATAACTGGAGCCATTTTAATAGCATCGGGTCGAGTACCAATAATTAGAAATATTTTATGTGTCATTTTATCACCATGCTAATTAGATCCTCTATTTCTGCAGCATAAGCCAAAAGCGATGCGTCTTCTTGAGGAGAAGCCATTATATGAATTCCAAACGGTAATTCCTTACCTAAGTTAATTGGAATCGAGATTGCAGGCGCACCAATCAAATTGGCTGGAACAGTAAAAAAGTCTGAAAGATACATTGCCACAGGATCATCAATTTTCTCTCCTAACTTAAAAGGCTGTGTCGGTGTTGTTGGTGATATTATGAAATCGTATTTATCGAAAATCCTTTTGAATTTAGCCGAAATATACATTCGAGCACGTTGAGCCTGACTAAAGTATTTTTCGGAATAACCTGCTGAAAGGACAAATGTTCCAATCATAATACGTCGCTTCACTTCATCGCCGAAACCAAGACTTCGAGTCTTAATATACATATCCTCGATAGAACCTATGTCATCTGCACGGAAACCATATCTCACACCGTCATACCGTGCCAAATTGGCAGAACACTCTGCAGGAGCAATTATATAATAAATTGGCACACAGTATTCTAACTCTGGCAGAGATATGCGATCTATTTTAGACGGACTTTTTGCCAATATTTCTTCAATTCGCTCCCGGATTATCTTATCTACTGAATCGTCAAATGATTGCTCCAAAATAGCTACCTTAGGTTTTTTATCTCTCCACAAGTTTAAGTCGACCGGTTGTGGATCTTCTGAAATCATCGTAGCATCAAATTTATCCGGTCCAGCAATAATAGAATATAATAATACAGAATCCTGAACGTCTCGAGTCAGAAATCCAATCTGATCCAATGAACTTGCAAATGCAACAAGTCCATATCTCGATATTCTACCGTAGCTCGGTTTAAATCCC
>JAUXEQ010000179.1 GCA_030620455.1 bacterium
CATCCGAGGATATTCCAGTAACGGCAAAGGAATTCCTGGAATCCATGAAAAATGCACAAAAAAAAATAGCTGAGTATTTTTTATCTATTGTTCCTGATTCACCAACATTTCTTACTTATAGCCGAAGTTCGACTGTCTTTGAAGCATTAAAATTTATACATGAAAACAATCGAATTAAAAAAATAATTATTTCCGAGGGACGACCAGATTTCGAAGGTATAGAACAAGCGAGAGCTTTTGCGAAGCTTGGCATTCCGGTTGATTTAACGATGGATTCATCTTTGGGGTCGTTTGGCGAGAAAGCCGACATATTTGTTGTTGGTGCAGATGCAATTACACCGGGGTATATTGTTAACAAGATCGGGACACTCCCCTTAGCATTAATTGCTAATTTCGAAAATAAACCGCTTTATGCTCTCGCATCTACTCACAAATTTATATCTGAAACTCATAAATCTAAGATGATATCTCCGAATAAAATTTTACCTGATCCCCCCTCGGGAATAACGCCTTTAAGTCCTGTATACGAAAAAGTTAGAATATCTCTATTTACGGGAATAATTTATGAACATGGTAAAGCAGGTATCAGGGAGATTCACCAGCTTACTAAGTAATTTATATTGGTTTATAATCTGGTACATTTAAAGGAGTGAAATGACTTTTCTCGATCCAGAAAAGCAATTTGAGATAATAAAAAGAGGAACAGTTGAGATAATACCCGAGGATGAATTCATTAATAAGCTTAGACAATCCAAACTGAGCAACAATCCACTCAAAATCAAATTAGGATGCGATCCATCAGCACCCGATCTTCATTTGGGACATTCCGTTGTACTCCGTAAACTTCGTGATTTTCAGGATCTAGGGCATTCGGTTATACTTGTAATTGGAGACTTTACAGCGATGATTGGAGACCCATCGGAGCGTAAGAAAACCCGACCAACTCTTACTTTCGAGGAGACTCGCAGTAACGCTGAAACATATGTACATCAAGCTGGGAAGGTTTTGGATGCTTCAAAATTGGAGATTCGGTATAACTCTGAATGGCTCGAAAAAATGAATTTCTCCGATGTAATAAAACTTGCTGGTAAATATACAATAGCAAGGATGCTCGAACGAGACGATTTCGAAAACCGCTACAAAGCTCGACAGCCCATATATATCCATGAATTTTTGTATCCATTGGCTCAGGCTTACGATTCTGTGGCATTGAATGCAGATGTTGAACTTGGTGGAACTGACCAGAAATTTAATCTATTAGTTGGTAGAGAGATACAACTTGCATATGGACAAACACCTCAGGTAATAGCCACAATGCCGCTTCTCGAGGGGCTCGACGGTGTGATGAAAATGTCCAAATCGTTAGGCAATTACGTGGCTTTTGAGGACACACCGGAGGATATGTTTGGAAAGTTAATGTCCATTCCCGATTCTCTTTTGAGTAAGTATTTCAGGCTTGTCACAGAACTTCCCGATGCAGAAATCAAAGAAATTGAGCGAGTTCTTGCAGATTCGTTTGTAAATCCCATGGAGATTAAAAAAAGATTAGGGTGGGAAATTGTAAATAGTTATTACGATTCTACTCGCGCCGATGAAGCAAAGGAGCATTTCGAAAAGATTTTCTCACGAAAGGAATTGCCCGAAAAGATACCAGTAATTAAACTGCAAAAGGGAAAGAGCATTTTGTTGGTAGATGTCATGCATAAGGGTGGGTTGGTTAATAGCAAAAGCGAGGCAAGACGTTTGATAAGCCAAAATGCGGTGAAAATAGACAACAAAGTTATTACCAATATTAATCATGAAATAACACCTGAATCGGAAGTGGTAATGAAAGTTGGAAAAAGGAGATTTCTAAAGATTATTCCAATCTGAAAATTAATATTGTATTCTGGTTCAAAGCAATATTAACAGACGTTTATACAACCAAAAGATTTTGGAGCTTATATTTGCACTTCAAATTGACATGAGAAAAATCTCAAGTGCAATGGATATCTGGAAACAATTAGAATCTAACCTCACATTTAACGAAAAAGATATCATAACTCGAGAAGTTATCAATCTCCTGGGATATTGGCAGTTTTAGTGTGTGCCTCCTCTACCACCGAAAGAGATGTCGATGCAAAAACCATTTTAGATTTATGAATTTCAATCCAGCCCGTACTAATAGGAACAATGAAAGGTGGCGATACATCCCTTGAAATTGGTAAAAATATGTCCTCTCCCATATAATAAGCTGAAACGTCATATGGTGTCCGTAAAAACAACATACCACTTTGATTGCACATACCAGACCAAAGATCGATGATTATTCTCGTGTTAATATCGTTGATAAATTTCTTGTCCTTTTGAGTCTGCTTTATTTCCGACCGTCTGGAAGGACGCCATCTGTCAATCTGGTCTATATTATAAAACTCCAAATAACTATTCACATTTTTCGGAGCTTCAATGGCATAAACTGTTTGAGTATTTCCTCTTTCCTTAGTGGCATGATAACCTGGATGATATTCTTCCAATGTTAACAGCACATCGAGAAGTGACTCTAGTGAAATACGGCAGATCTCAGATTGTAGAACCAAATATACAAAATCACCCCAAAGCTCTATACCATGACAATAATCTGGTGTAAAGGATTTTAGTTTGAATGCAAACCATGTATTTTTCTTGGGATAACCTGCAATAAGACCTCTCTCATGATCATTTGCTAAAAGTATCAGGTCGCCATATAATGATATATCTCTTAATGTAACCTCATTAAGATAGTCCTTAATTTTGAAGTTTACTCTAATCGCTTCATCTAATTGTCCGGTGCTCCTAACCACAGGAGCCCATCGAATCGAGTTATCCCCTTGTTGAGCCGCAACTGCAAGTTGCGAATTGACCTCGATATAATCCACGAGAAATCTTCGAGAATCGAGCACCCACACCTGTAAAGGATTTATAATTTGCAGATTGTCCCATGCAGACATTGTTATTATGGCAACATTCTCGCTCGGTACATGTCCTATTATATTTTTGGATTTAACATTACTCAGTATCGATGTTACGTTTTTCCCTTTTATAACAACTATGTTTGATAAGGGAAGTGTAGCAGGTAATTCAAAGTAATGTATGTTTTTAACTTCATCGAACATTTAGATTTTCCAAGTAGTTAAATATTGAATCTTTTAACGAACTGATGCCATTGCCTTTAATAACCGAAATGAAAAACGCATTTGGAAATTCTCTTCTTAGTTGTGCTTTTTCATCATAAGTTAATTTATCAATCTTATTAATCAAAAGAAATCTTCTATTTTCACCGGGAGCCTTAATTTCATCGAGAACATTGTTAACTACAATTAAGTGTTCGCTAATAGCAGGATGACTTCCATCAGCAATAATAAGTAACAAATCGGCTTCCTTAGCCTCGGATAACGTACTTTTGAAAGATTCTATAAGGTTATGAGGAAGCTTTTTAATAAACCCGATTGTATCTGTAATTAAAATAGTATTTGTGCCATCAGACGTCCTGCGCGTAGTAGAATCCAAAGTGGCAAATAGCATATCCGCAACAAACGAATCCGCTCCAGTTACTTTGTTAAGTAACGATGTCTTGCCTGCATTAGTATATCCTACAATAGCAACTCGAAAAAGATTGCTTCTTCTTTTGCTTTGAACTTTGCGTTCTTTTTCAATCTTCAGCAATTTTTTATTCAGCACTCGGATATGTTTTGCTATTTCTCTTTTGTCCGTTTCGAGTTGTTTTTCACCGGGACCACGAACGCCGATTGTCCCGTATTGTCTTTCAAGGTGTTTCCACATACCAGCAAGCCTTGGAAGCAAATACTTTAACTGAGCTAATTCCACTTGAATCTTAGATTCCGGGGTTTTTGCATGTTTAGCAAATATGTCTAAAATAAGACTGCTCCTATCCACAATCTTAATTTCATCTCCAACTATTCTTCCAATATTTCGAATTTGCATAGGTTTGAGATCGTGGTTGAAAATGATTGTGTTTACCTCGCTATTCCTCAGAGTCTCTGCCATTTCTTGCACTTTTCCTGACCCAATAAAACATGCTGGATTGGGTTTATTTCGCTTTTGGGTAATCTTATCTACTACAATTCCCCCGGCTGTATTGGCTAACAGTTCAAGTTCGATAAGGTCTTCCTCAATATCAAATAGGTCATCCTTTGGAAAAATCAATTGAACCAAAATCACCTTTTCAGGAGTTTTGTCGTTCCCGGGAATGCGATGGACAGTTCCCTCGATATCATCTATTCTATTATTATTTAACTTTTTCATTTTTCTCCTAATAACTCCGTTTAAAAACAGAATCACACGTGG
>JAUXEQ010000171.1 GCA_030620455.1 bacterium
CCTGAATTATTTTTTAATGCAATGAAAAAACACGGTCTTTCTAAGGAGCAATTCTTGAGAGAGCGAAATATAGATGAGAAATTACCGTGGGATGTAATCGCCAAAGGAATTAGCAAAAATAACCTTGTTTAGGAAAGACACCGAGGACTTAGAGCACAAGAAACTTCATCCTGCTTCGAAAGAAATTGTGAGAAATGCAAGTTTTGCGATATTCCACCTCAATGCTTTGCTAAACCTGCACAAATCAAGTCGGTAGAGAAGAAGGAAACTGTTGCATATGGCAGAAAGCCAAAAAAACAAGCAACAAATAGTGGATTATCGTTTAAAGTCATTAGAATTAAATATAGCAGAACGGGAATATTAAGATTCGTAGGGCATTTAGATACTATAAAAATATGGGAACGAGCTATTAGAATTTCTGATTTCCCGGTCGCATTTACGGAAGGATATCATAGACGGCTTAAGTTGACCTTTGGACCACCACTTCCCCTTGGTTCTGAAAGTACTGGTGAATATGTGGATATTTTCGTCACGGATACTATTTCGGATTCAAGACCCAAAGAATTGGGACACAAACTTCCCAATGGCTTCCAAATACTTTCTCACAAAATATACAAAATTAAACCAAAAGCATTGCAGACCACTGTCGATTCATCTCTCTGGCATTGTATAATTCCACTCCCAGAGGAAAATTTACGCAAAGCTTTAAAATGGATAGAATCCTCATCTGAAATAATTATTAAAAGACGAAATAAAGACATGGATATTCGAAGATTGTTTCTCTCGTGGCGTTTGAGAGATGACAACACTTTAGATTTACTTCTCGCTGCTGGTGATAGAGGAAGTGTTAGACCGCAGGAATTGCTTGCTGCTGCGAGTGTTAGCGATGAAACAATCGCAGAAAGCCGATTTACAAGAATCGAACTGTTAATTCGACGTGGAAACGAATGGGTAAACCCCATGGAGGAAATTCAAAGCATATCTTTTTAAGCTCGAATATTGAATAAACAATAAATTTCTATACATTTATATCCAATCAAAAACCGCCGGGCTAATCCGACGTTTCAATAATTATAAAGCCAAATTCTTCTGCATGATTA
Source organism: bacterium (assembly GCA_030620455.1). Taxonomy (GTDB): domain Bacteria; phylum UBP14; class UBA6098; order B30-G16; family B30-G16; genus JAUWMV01. The sequence continues at coordinate 1,101 of JAUXEQ010000171.1, forward strand.
TGCTTAGATTTTAATAATTTACGCATGTTTAAGCTGTTATTCTGCGATAAAGTTTAAAATCTTACCCGGAACATATATCACCTTTGTAATAGTTTTATCTGCAATGTATTTTTGAATTTTCGTGTTAGCCTTAGCAGCTTTAACTGCAATACTTTCATCGGCATCTATATTTATTGTTATTGCTCCTCTAACCTTCCCGTTAATCTGGACTCCTATTTCCACAACCTCCTGCACCACAAGAGATTCATCGTAGACTGGAAATTCTCTGTTAAACACACTGTCTTCAAATCCAAATCGCTGATTCAACTCCTCGGCAAGGAAAGGCACAAAAGGAGCCAATATGCGAATAAAACAATCACCAAAAGCAAAATAAAGTGGATGTTTGGGAGCGAATCCATTTGGAATATTATTCAGCAAACCCATTAGAGCTGCTATTGCAGTATTAAATTGCATCTCCTCGATATCTTGCGTAACCTGTTTTATTGTTCTGTGAAGTTTTTTCATTAGTTCAAGATCATCTTCAGAGAGATCTTGCAGTTTTGGAATAACACGTGATTCTGGAGCTACTTTTAAAGTACGCTCAACCCGTTCCAGAAAACGAACAGCACCTTTAACGCCTGCCCTAGACCATAGTATTTCTTTATCCGAAGGAGCGAAAAATAACATTGCAACACGCACAGCATCTGCGCCTACTTCGTTTGAAAGTTCCATTGGGGATAGTACATTACCTCTTGATTTGCTCATAACATAACCATGTTCGTCAAGAACCATTCCATGATGATACACTTTTTTTGCGGGTTCGTCACCGCACGCTTTGGGAATATAACCCAGATCGAAAAGAACCTTGTGAATGAACCTATAATATATCAAATGTCCCGTAGCATGTTCGGACCCACCAATATATAGGTCGATAGGCAACCATTTTCTTGCGTCTTCCGCTGTGAAAGCTTCTCTATCGTTCTTCGCACTGAGATATCTTAGGTGATACCATGCGGAATCGACAAAAGTATCCATAGTATCCGGATCACGCTTAGCCTGTCCGCCACATTTAGGGCATGTTGTATTAATAAACTCCTTAATGTCAGCCAGCGGAGAACGTCCTTCAGGTATGAAATCCACCTTATCTTCCTTAGGCAAAACAACTGGCAATCGATTCTCAGGAACAGGAACTATACCGCATCTCTCACAATGAATCATAGGTATCGGTGCACCCCAATATCGTTGTCTGGAAATCAGCCAATCTCGAATTTTATATGTTATCTTTCTTCTACCGAAACCGTGCTCGATACCGTATTCTATAACTTTATTGCTTCCATCCTGTGAGGACAATCCGTCAAACAAATCGGAATTTATCATAATTCCCGGCTCAACATACGCTTCCGTCATCTCCTCTGGAGTGAGAAATCGGTCTGGTGGATTTATTACAACCTTTATTGGAATATCATATTTCATTGCGAATTCGAAATCTCTTTGGTCGTGCGCAGGAACCGACATAACTGCACCTGTCCCATAGCTTGCTAATACAAAATCAGCAACCCATATCTGAACAAGCTCACCATTTAAAGGATTTTCAGCATACAATCCGGTAAGTACACCATCTTTTTGTGTATCTACTGTGCTTCTTTCAATCTCACTTTTCAGCAAGGAGTTTTCTATATATCGCTTCACTGATTCAAGTTTTTCCGACGGTATATATCGAATGATATTCTTCATTATTTTTGCGTCTGGCGCAATAGACATGAATGTAACACCGTAAATTGTGTCCGGTCTTGTTGTGAAAATTGGCAGAACGATATCCGTATTTTTTATAGGGAAATCGAATTCACCACCCTCAGAGCGTCCTATCCAGTTTCTCTGCATAGCTATCAAGCTGTTAGGCCAAATACCCTCAAATTGGTCTAGCGAATCCAGCAATCGTGGAGCGTATTCAGTTATCCTTATATACCATTGCTCGAGTTCTCGTTTCTCGACATTGGACTGGCATCGCCAGCAGACTCCACCACTTGCCTGCTCATTAGCCAACACAGTTTTACATTCAGGACACCAATTAACGTAATTAAAATCCCTGTATGCTAATCCGCTTTCATACAGTTTCAAGAATATCCATTGTGTCCACTTATAATAATTTGGATCACATGTTCGGATTTCAGTGTTCCAATCATAAGAAATTCCCAGCTTAATTAGAGAGGTTTTTGCAGTCTCTATATTTTTTAAGGTCCATTCTGCAGGAGACAAATTTCTTTTTATTGCAGCTTGTTCTGCCGGAAGTCCAAAAGCATCCCACCCAAAAGGATGCATCAAATCATAACCCTTCATGTGAAGGTAACGCCACATTACATCACCTATGCTGTAATTTCTGAAGTGTCCGATATGTAAATCACCCGAAGGATATAGGAACATTTCAAGCAAATAGAATTTGCTCTTTGGTGTTTTTGGAGTAAGGAATAATCCTGTTTCTCGCCAAACTTTTCTCCATTTGTTCTCAATCTGTTCGAAATTATACATTTGGGCACCTCCTTGTACGCATTAAGTGGACAATAATAGAGAAAATAATAGAATTGTAAAGCAATTTTGAAAAAAAGTGCTCTATGCATGTGTATTATATCATTCATTAGATTTGGTAACGATAGAGTGCACAATATTAGTGCACATAAAAACTGATTGCATAAATATTGTGCAGATTTTTAATGCTCTTATATTGCTAATCCGTTATATACTATATAATTAAGGTTTGGCACGAATATTGCACATTAAGTTTGTGAGATAATATAAATTAATTTAGGAAAGGGAACAATTCCATAATTGTATCGATAATATTTAGTTTTAATAGCTTAGAATTTAAAACTGCTTCAAAGAAAAAGGAATTATTTAAAAATATTAGTCTGAATAATTAAACAAATAAGGAAAGACTTCTCACTTCAAAGAGTTAAGAAATGCTTCGCAAATTAAAAAAATTACGAAAAAGCAAGGATCGTGTCATAATGACATATAATAACCTTATATATGGCATTGAACAGTTCAAAAATAAGGTTACTCGAAAACAAAATAAATTTAGACCAAAAGAAAGCTTTACAATAATCCTACCAAAAAAATCCAGTAGTGTTGTAGTGCTCGATAAAAAAGGTTTTATGAAATCAGGAGAACAATCAGCACTAATATCGGACTTATTTAAAAATTCATGGAAGCCAACTTATTATACGTTAAAGAACTACATGAAAAACTTAAAGTCCAATAATGGATTTACCACTAAAACAAAACACTACTACAAATAGTGTCCTTCCGTGCTCCGTGACCCGGGGGGCCCTGA
>JAUXEQ010000273.1 GCA_030620455.1 bacterium
ATTGACAGCGACTATAATAGCTTTTCTTGAACCGACAATCACAAGAAGTTTTTCTGCTCTCGTTATAGCAGTATACAGTAAATTTCGAGCTAACAAAACGTAATGCTCGGTCATTATCGGCAGAACGACGACAGGATATTCGCTTCCCTGCGATTTGTGTATCGTAACAGTATATGCCAATGTTAGTTGCCCATAAATATCTGATTCATAAACAACATCTCGTCCATCAAACCTTACAGCGATTTTGTCTCGATCGATTATTCCCGACACAATCCCGATATCGCCGTTAAATACATCGAGGTCATAGTTGTTAGCAATCTGCATAACTTTGTCTCCGACTGAGAATGGCAATCCGAGATTAAGATGATTTTTATTTAACGATTCTCTAAGAAAAGCGTTAAGACTCTTCGCGCCGCATCGTCCTTTATGCATTGGAGTTATAACTTGAATATCCTTAACAGGATCGTAACCATACGCTCGCGGTATTCGCTTTGTAACCAGATCTATAACAGTCTGTCGAGCTTCATCTGGGTCGTCCTGATACGATATAAAAAAATCGTCGTCAGGATGATTATTCACAACCGGTATGTTTCCCTTAAGTACTCTGTGAGCGTTCCTGACAATAAGGCTTTGTTCGCTCTGACGCATTATTCTATTCAACCTTACCACTGGCATCGATTCTGAATTAATAAGGTCTCGCAACACTGCTCCCGGACCGACCGAGGGTAACTGATTTGAATCACCCACTAAAACTAATCTGCCCTGATATGGTATGGCGGACAGCAAATTTCGAAAGAGTAAGATGTCGACCATAGAAACCTCATCTACAACTAACATATCGATTTTAAGCGCATTCTGTCTGTTGTATTCGAATGTTCTAAGCCCTGGATTAAAATGTAATAGTCTATGAATTGTTCTTGCTCTGTGCGATGTAGTCTCCTCCAATCTTTTCGCAGCTCTTCCAGTAGGTGCAGCAAGATCTACTCGAAGTTTCAGTTTTTGTGCAATTCTTAATATGCCTTTCACAATCGTTGTCTTACCAGTTCCAGGACCGCCAGTTATTACTACCACTTTACTTGTTATGGCTTGAATTATTGCTTTTCGTTGCTCTGCGGTATAGTTAATTCTTGTGTTCTTTTGTATTTCATTTAAATACGATTCTGCAATAGGTAGACTGAATTGTTTAGTTGGCTTTGCCGCCAGTAAATGTGATAGAATTTCAGCGGATTGAACCTCGGCTGCATACAGATTAGGCGGATAAATTCTTTCATTTTCTTGGATTATACGCTCATCAGATGTAGCTTTGTCAAGGCTTTGCTCTACTTCTTTCCTATCGATATCGAGTAGTTCTTCTGTGCGGGGGACTAACAATTCACGAGTAAGAAAACAGTTGCCGTCATCTTTGGCTCGACTGAGAATATGAAATAATCCCGCAATAATTCTCTCGGGATGATCCTCTGGAAGTTTCATTGCACGACCGATTTTATCGGCAGTTGCGAATCCTATACCCCAGACATCTTCTGCAAGCCTATACGGATTTCTTTTTATTATATTAATGGCTTTATCGTCATACTTGTGCCATATACGTTTGATTAACCCGATGTTGAATCCGTAGCCAAATAAAAAACGTGAAAGGTCTTGAAGAGATTTCTGCTCGGTGTAAGCTTTTCTGACAGATTCTGCAATGGTCTTTGCCCGTTTCTTGCCTATTCCACTTACTTCCCGTAATTTCTCAGGTTCATCGAGAATTATTTCAATAGTTTTATCGCCAAAGCAGTTTACAATTTTCTTAGCATACTTTGGACCTATCCCATCGATAAGATTTGAGGATAAGTATTTTTCCAGTGCATTATTGCCCTTTGGGTGTGATGCTTCAAAGCTTTCTATAGTAAACTGTTTCCCATATTTTTTATGTTTTGTCCAGTTCCCAGAAATCCTCAGATGCAGACCCTCGTGAATATTGGGGATCTCTCCAACAGCAATTATCGATGTTTTATCGTTGTCGAGTACGAAATTAAGCACTGTATAGGAATTCTCTTGATTATAAAAAATAACACTCTCAACAGTACCCGATAGTGTTTTTGACTTAGCTTCCAATTTTATCCCATAATTTATGGATTATTGTTCTTACATCGAATTTCATCAAGAGTTCTAAGCAAAAATTGAAAATCATCCCATGTCGGACGTTTAAGCTTTGCATTTCGAAGCAAGGCTGCAGGATGATAGGTAACAATGAGCGGAATACCTTGATATGAATATATTTTCCCGCGCATTTCCTTCATTGAATAATTGATTTTTAGAAGTGCTTTAGCAGAAACTCTGCCCAAACAGCAAATTATTTTTGGTCTTATTATCTGTATCTGCTTAATCAAAAATGGCAGGCAGGCATGCTCCTCCTCGATTTTTGGGTCTCTATTGTTTGGTGGACGATCTTTCAGTATATTTGCTATATATACGTTCTCTCTTTGCAGTTTGACAGCTTCGAGTATTTTATCCAAAAGTTTACCTGCTTGACCTATAAATGGTATTCCAGTTAAGTCTTCCTGTCTGCCGGGTGCTTCTCCAATGAATATAATCTCCGAGTCGAGTGATCCGCAGCCAAAGACAAGTTTGTTGCGTGTTTTATATAACTCGCATTTCTTACAGTTACGAGCATCTTCTATTAATTGCTCAATCGATTCCGATTTAGATTTTGAATCATTTTCTTTATTACTATGTGGAGGATGTGCTTTTTTGAAAAATTGAATTTGCTCAACAGGCAATGGAATTTCCAATTCACCCATGTCTCTCATAAATCTGAAGTATTCGCTAAGTTGGTCTATCAATCTATCTCCTTAATAATAAAATTTAATGCTAACGTCCTGTTGTCAACCATTTCTTCGAAAGA
>JAUXEQ010000099.1 GCA_030620455.1 bacterium
AATGATTCCACCGAGATAATCGCAACTATCGATTACAGCGGCAGTGGGGAACTTTCTTACAATTGGGCATGTAGTAGCGGTACAATTGTCGGAGATAGTGATACAGTTGTATGGAAAGCTCCACCCGATGAAGGCGACTATAGGATAGATTTCTTCGTTACAGATGGGATTCTTTCGGATGATGCTTTTGTAATCGTAGAAGTGACGAGGTAAATGCCATATTACCCCCTATTAACATTAGGCAATTTGAATCCCCAAATCGATAGATTGTTTCTAAATGCTACTATGTGCAAGGCTTAAAGTTACTTATTCACATATTATAATTTGCTAATAAATTCGCTCAATATCTCTTCCACCCATGCAACTTGCAGCTTATCGAATAGTTCTCCAAGATCACCTTCCATAATCCCTTGAAGATTATACGATGTATAACCAATCCTATGGTCGGTTAATCTATTTTGCGGAAAATTGTAGGTGCGAATCTTTTCGGATCTATCACCGCTACCCACCTGAAGTTTTCTTTTTGCACCGCGTTTAGTCTCAGCCTTAACTCTCTCATTTTCTGCAATTTTAGCAGTAAGAATTCTCAAAGCCAATGCTCGGTTCATATGCTGAGAACGTTCCGCTTGAGACGATGCTACAATTCCGGTAGGCAAATGAGTTATTCGAACAGCAGAATCGGTTTTGTTTACGTGCTGACCTCCAGGTCCTGAGGCTCTGAAGGTGTCGACTCGAAGTTCCTCGTCCTTTATCACAATTCGTTCATCCGAAACTTCCGGTAGAATCGCTACCGACGCTGCAGACGTGTGTATTCTCCCTGACGATTCAGTTACTGGAATTCTTTGAACACGATGAATCCCTGATTCGAAGCGCATTTTCCGATACACATTCAAAGACCTAATCTCAAAAACTATCTCTTTATAGCCACCCAAATCGGTTTCATTAGTATCGATAACTTCAAGATCCCAACCCTCATGCTCACAGTATTTGGAATACATCCTAAACAAATCAGAAACAAAAAGTGCAGCTTCTCTACCACCAGTACCTGCTCTTATCTCAACAATAACTGGTTGACCGTCGTTAGGATCTGGAGGCGTTAGTAATCCTAATATTTTTGAACGAGTTTTCTCTTCGTAATTCTGAAGAATTGGCAATTCTTCTCTTGCAAGTTCAACCAATTCTTCATCTTCAGATAAAAGGACTTCTTCATCGTCTGCTATCTGTTGTATGAGATTCGAATATTCTCTTTTTAGCTCGCTAAGTTCGGAAAGCCTTTTATGTTCCCTACTGAGTTCGCTAAGAGCTTGATAATCAGATAAAACTTTTGGATCTCCCATTCTCTGCTCGAGTTGTCCAATTTTGATTTCTATACCCGATAATATTTCTAAAATTGCTTTGTAATTCATTTTCAAATATTAATCCCGATTTAAAATGAACAATCTATCTTCAAGGCACATTCAAATCAACCAACACTGTAAAGTCTTTGAATTGTGAGTAATTATGGATTTGCATACGCAAATATTACTTCAGAAGTATCAATCGAATATCTTTTTTATTCCCAGCGGAAGAAATAGAAACGTTATATATTCCTGAGCTTAAGCCTTCCCCAAACTTTAGCGAACCTGTATCCTTAATACAACAAGATTTAATAAGCTTGCCTTTAATATCCGTGACAAATAGAATACCATCATTAGGTATGGAATAATTTATAATAGTAATAGAATTGAACGGATTCGGTGAACATGACAATGAAATTTCCGGCAAAAAAGATTCGATTTCAGAAACATCCGATCCTAAAATTAATGCATCGATTCCCTCAGCGAATCTGTCACCACCACCAACAAATATCATTGATCCCCAAACACCCGTATGAACACCAGCTGGTTCTATAAGAGTATCAAAAACATCATTTTTATTAACATCATCAAAGAAGACCAGTACTTTAAAACCCGAGGAAAGAGTTATTGTATATTTAGCAGAATCCACTGGAAATATTCCCTCGACATCCAGTTTGTATGTCATCATATTTACTGTGTAAACGAGAATTTTTACTTTATCAAACACACCCTCAGGATAAAAAATCGATCCGCTAACTGTACCAATAGTATCGAGTTCAACATCGATAGATTCTGCTACACCACCAACTGTAAACACTGTCGTAGGATGCATTCCCATCGGGTCGCCATAATTTATAGATGTACCTCTAGATTTTACTCCAAGAATTTCATAGGGAATACTATCGACAATTGAAGTGTCTTCGATAGTATAATTTCCCGGAGTCGCCAGAAGGGTATGAGGTAACGCAAAAAAATCAAAATCCGTTGGATCCGACATCATTGCCAAAATATCCTTCGAACTAAGAACGGCGACACCGTAAAAGCCTATACCTCCACCGGGATATATCAACTCACCTGAAATAGTACCGGTATAAATAGTACCTGCAAACGCAATAACAGGTATTATTATAAGTATTATTACTGATTTCATCTCACAACTCTCCTATTCAAAGACAACTTATCTTAAAAAACTGTAAATAACTATATGACAATTCTGGGAAACCAAAACTTAGAAGGCTGTTTCCCAACTACCCTCAACACCACCGCCAAGACTAAATCCACCTGAATTAGAATCGCTAACATCTGTAAGCATATATTTCACTTGAATAGAAAGACCAAAACCTGAACTCGGTCTAACCATCACACCACCAAAAACTTGAAAACCTAAAGTCACGTCTAGTTCTTCTTCAACAACAGAAAGATACGCTCCTGAACCCCCACCTAAATACGGATCGAAAACTTTACGACCCATGGGATGAAATTCAGCGTTTATCTGAATAGGCACCATCGTAGTGGATTTGCCGCTCGCTTTATACTGTGTCCATCCCATTGAAAGCTCACCTGTGAGTTTATCCGACATTCTATATCGAGCGGTAACCTCAAATAGCATTGTTGTGGCGCTGGTTCCAGGTGGGTTGTAGAGAGATGCTTTTGCTCCTATTGTTAACTTTCCCTTTCCCTTTGTAGCTGATGCAGGTATAAAAAGAAGCAATACAATAAGCAAAACAAAGGTCGTTTTCGATTTCATTTCACCCTCCAATTAATATTTCAATCATAGTAAATTACACTATATATATAATATAAAAGTTGTGGTTTTTTTATAATCAATATCTTTTTCATCACTTTTCATTTTTCGATTCGAACAAATCTTATCGCTGCTTTAAGAGACTCTATAAAACTTATAGGACTTGCAATTCCTTTGCCAGCAATATCAAACGCTGTGCCATGGTCCGGGCTTGTTCTTGGGAAAGGCAAACCTAATGTAAAATTTACACCATGTTCAAATCCCAATGTTTTCAGCGGAATTAAACCCTGGTCGTGATACATCGCAAGAAAAGCATCGAATTTTTGTTTCATTAAAGGCAAAAAAGCTGTATCTGGCACAAGAGGACCCTCTGCTTCAATCCCCATTTCCTGTGCAAACTTAATTGCAAGAATAATTTCACTCTCCTCATCACCCAATTCACCATCCTCACCAGAATGTGGATTTAAACCCAACACTGCTATTTTCGGTTTACTTATATCGAAAAACCTTATCAAATGCTCATTCAATCTTTTTATATGACGTAAAATTCTCTCATTTTCAATTAATTTTGGAACGTTCTTCAGTGGAATATGAGTTGTAACAAGAGCCACACGAAAACTCCCGGAAAAAAGCATCATTGTTGTTTCGCACTTAAAAAATCCTGCAAGCAAATCCGTATGTCCAATGAAATCATGTCCCGTCTTTATAATCGATTTTTTCGAAACAGGTGGTGTAACCAAAGCGTCTGCTTTGCCTTTTTTAATGTAATCTACTGCTGAAATTATTGAGCTATACGCAGCTTCTCCGCAGTTTTTATCTATTATTCCAATTGGATAATCGAGCTCTTCAGCTGAACATACAAATTTTATTGCACCAATATTAATTCTCGAGAGAAATTCTTTAGCCCATATAAATTTTTTAGCTAATCTCCTAAATGGCGACAGAGCACCGAACAAAATGATATTGTTTACGCTCGATCCGAAATTTAGGAGACCTTTGGAAATAATTTCCGGACCTATTCCACCCGGGTCGCCCATCGTTATTGCTATCGTTTTGCTAATGTTTTTCATAAAGACAAATATTATCGATTATTAGAGAAAACAATATTTGACACATAAATAATTTTCGAAAAAAATAATTATTATTTGTGTTAATTCAAAAATTGCTTTAATGCTTGAATTCGTAAATTTGATTCATCGATGCGGTCTTCGGAAATCTTTCCATCCTGAACCAACTGATAAATAATTTCAATGGCTTTATGTGCAATTTCAGGATCGAATGTAGTTGAGTTATTCGAGAATAATAGAATATCCACACCAGCATTTATTGCAAGTTCGATAGCCGTTTCAAGACCGTAGTTATCAGAGATAGCGCTCATCTGCATATCATCCGAAATTATCAGTCCACCCCAATCGAGGCTATCTCGAAGTATGTCTGTAACTGTGTTCTCAGAAAGAGTAGCGGGATAATTCGGATCAAGGTTTTGGTTAAAAATATGAGCTGCCATAATAACATCACATTTACCACTATCGATGATTGCAGCAAATGGCTCAAGTTCTATATGCTGCCATGTATCTGTTACATCCGCAAAACCGAGGTGAGAATCAGTGGTCGAGCTCCCATGCCCAGGATAATGTTTTAGAGTCGTATAAATATTTTGGTCGTGATGCTCCTCGATCACAATCAACGCATTGCTTATAACAATATCAGGATCTGCAGAAAAGCTTCTCTCGTAATGCCCGATAGCCGGAGAGTTTGGATTAATATTAAGGTCTACAACAGGAGCTAAATTCAAATTGATCCCAAGATCTTTTAAGGTTATAGCGGTTCTATTTGCATAGAATCTTGTCGAATCAGGATTGTTAAGGTCCCCCAAATATTGCTGAGTAACCGTTAATGGGAATCCGTACTGAACTTTTAATCGATTAACCCAGCCACCTTCCTGATCTATAGCTATGAACAACGGCGTTTCTGCGATGTTTTGAATCGAAGATATTAAATTTCTTAACTGCTCCGGTGATTCGATGTTTCGATATGATAATCCATCCGGGATATCTCTATCGTAAAGAACAACACCGCCAATATGAAGATTAATAATATCATCTCTTATAGGATTACTCGAAGTAAGTTCCAATCCTCGGAAACCAACCATAATCATCTGCCCAATTTTTATTTTTAAAGGGTTCTTGTTATCGTCGCTAGGTCCAGAATCACAAGAAAAAACTACTAAACCTAATAGAAACAAGACAACAAGCAATTCAATCAACTTTAACCTTTTCAGCAAGACCATTTTATCCTCCGATATCTTTTTGTATTTTGCATCCTGAAAATGACACAGACCAGTTTTTTTATAAAGCTATTCTCAAATAAATCAATGTATCTTATTTTTGAGATGTTGGAACTAAAGAATTTATCCTTAATAAAATATCAGATTATAATTTCTAAACCAGAAGAAAAATTTTTTTTACTTGACAACATAAGTAAACCTTCTATGATGCTCGATTTTCAAAAAATTAATTTCTTTAAATATAAAACTATCCGTTTTTAATTTATTTTCATAGATAAAACAGAATGATAATAATAAAGCCTATAATACTATAATTTTTAAGAATTTATTACTAACATCAAAACAATAATAAAATAAACCTTAATTATGATTTTATTTCTCAAATGTAAGAATATCTAAAATGGAAGTAAATGCATTACAAATACTTAAAGCAATTATTTAAGCTTAAATCTATAAAATTTAGAATAAGTATGCGACTTTTAATTTCATACATCGATAACAGATAATAGAAATTACTTGATAAAATTTGTTTTTTTTCAATTA
>JAUXEQ010000160.1 GCA_030620455.1 bacterium
CATCTAAAAATAGAGTACCATCGTTAGCTAACTCAAATTTGCCGGGCTTGTGCTTTGTTGCGCCTGTAAATGCACCTTTTTCATATCCGAACAACTCGGATTCCAATAGATGTTCGGGAATAGCTGAGCAATTTAGCTTTATAATTTCACCATTTCGTTTGGATAGCTTGTGAATAGCATCCGCAGCAAGTTCCTTACCAGTACCGCTCTCTCCCATAATAAGCACAGTTGCATAAGTCGGACCAACAGCAGTAATTTTCCGAAAAACATCTTGCATTTCCTCGCTGTTGCCAACCATTCCCATAAATAGCGTTTCCTCCTCGATAGCTCTGAGAAGTTTGTTTCGTTCCGAAGCAATACTATATCGTTCAATAGCTTTATCCACAAGAATCCTAAGACGCTGTATATCGATAGGTTTGACGAGATAATCGTAAGCCCCAGATTTCATTGCCTCCAATGCGGTTTCTACTGTGGCATGCCCAGTGACCAAGATTACAGGAGTATCAGGTAATTTTGTCAGAGCATTTTTTAAAACCTCGAGACCATTTATTTCACCAGACAACATCAAATCGGTAACAATAACCGCAAGCTTGTCGTCCATTACTTCGATTGCATCTTCCCCACTCGAGCAAGTTACAATTTCGCCATGACCTGAGAGAATTTCCACGTATGTATCCAGTTGGCGTTTATTATCCTCTACAATGAGTATTTTATAATTGTTTTCAATCATAACATTATCAACCTAACCAAACATTATTACTGATCACAGATTAAAAAAACAAAATCGAACAAAATGTCAATGAAGCAATAGCTGATTACGGGAAAGGAACTATCAAATAATTGAGAAATAGCAATACTTTAACATTTCATGACATTTTATAAGTACACGATTATTTATATTTCTCACGAATTTTTAATCTGTGATTTTTCATACAAGACACAGAAAACCTTCAATTTACCCCGTCTGTTATTATCTTAATGCGATCGAATTTCTTTCTCAGTTTATTTGAGATATTTTCATCTGTTTTATTAATATTAAACATCGAATTTTTCGCTGACATGATACATCCAGAATCTCTCGACAAATTCATTAATTCTTTTTGGATTTCTAACTACTATTTCAATGTATCGGTCAAATGATTGCGAAAGAAGCTTACCCATAACGAGTGAATCCTTAAAATTTGATGAAAATGAATCTGACGGAGTAGGACAAGCGTCGCATACGAAACCTCCTGCTGAAGGTGAAAAGAATATCTGTTTGCTTTCTGAAATAGATTCGCCGCAGTTTGCACAGGTTGAAATTGTTGGTCTAAATCCCGAGAAGGTTAATATTTTCAGCATAAATCCCGCTTTAAGTAAATGTAGATTTACATTTTCAAGTTCTCGCCATTTGCGAAGCATTTCAACGATTACGGAATATACCTTAGGATTCTCGGAGTCCGAAGTTAAAAGTTGCGTTGCGTTTTTAACTAGTTTAGCTATTTCAACTTGAACGTAATATCCGCTCTCTCTTATAAACTCAAAATCCTCAACAAGTTCTACTTGTGAGGCTATGTAAATATTTTTACTTCCCTTGTGATAATATGTAAATTTCAGCACCGCAAAGGGCAATAACTCATTGGAAAGTTTGGAGCTACGTCTCAATGCTCCCTTGAACAACAGCGATCGAAGTGTTCCATTCTCGGTGATTGCGTTGACTATCAAACTGCTTTCCTGAAAGCGGATTTTCCTGAATAGAATTCCATTTATCTTTACGGGTAGCACACAGACTCCTGTTATCGATGTATTAGATCAGTCTAATTTAATTTACATTCAAGGAATCCATTTTAGAAGGATAATTTCTGAGTTTGATTTTATAGCTTGAATCTCTGTAAGAAAATCGGTTCTTGGTTTGTTGATTTAGTGCTTTCATTTAAGATGAACTTGTGGATATTAAAACATTGGGCGGAAGAGGATTCGAACCTCCGACCCCCTGCTTGTAAGGCAGGTGCTCTCACCGGGCTGAGCTATCCGCCCCAGAAACTGAAAACTATCCGTTCCAAACAATTTAGCAAGTGAAACTTTTCATGAAATCTGTTTCATATTAACTCATGTCAAAGCTAATTATTTAGGTTGGAAAAAGTGTGAAAGTTCTTATAGTGCAATTTCGTGTTTTAGACAATATTCTACAAACAATTTAGATATACATCACTTATTAAACACTACTAAGGTCTGAAATGAAAGATGGAATCGGATTTTTAAAAAAGCAGTCCGGCGCAGAGGTGCTTTTGCTTATCACTACTGCCATTTGGGGTTCTACGTTTGTTGTAATAAAAGTTCTTCTGACTGGTCAATGCGAAACTTCGCCTTTTGTGTTGCTAACAATTAGATTTGCGGTTGCTGCATTTCTCGCGCTTATTGTGTTTCGACCGAAACGTTTTCCTTCAAGAATCGAGCTTGTCGGAGGTCTAATTATTGGCATTGCAGCCTTTGGAGGATACGCATTTCAGACAATTGGGTTAGTTTATACAACCCCAGCTAAAAGTGGATTTATTACTTCGCTTTTTGTGTTATTTATACCATTTATATCAATTATCTGGGAACGAAAGAGAATTCCTACGGGAATATTCATTGCGCTTATTCCGGCTATATTTGGGCTGTGGGCTATTTCAGGTGTTGCTAACTCGATTAGGGAAATAAACTTAGGGGATAAAATAACACTATTATCTGCTCTTAGTTATGCTTTCCAGATTGTTGGTATACAGATATATACCTCAAAATCGGATTGGAAATGGCTGACAATAATTCAGTTCGCAACAATTGCGATCGGTTCCGCGGTTGGGATGATGTTTGAAAGTCCGAGAATGTTTTCGACACAAATATCGAGTCTATTAGGTTTGTTATATCTAAGCGTTATTGCATCTGTTGGTGCGTTAGGTATGCAGATGTATGCACAAAGATTCACTACATCCGCACGAGCATCGCTAATATATATTGCCGAACCAATTTTCGCTGCATCATTTGCATGGCTAATTATAGGTCAGGGAATGAGAGGTATGGAGTTTGTGGGTGCAGCAGCGATTATTGTTTCGCTCACAATGGCACAAATACATATGTATGCAACGAAGAAGTGATTATACACAAATTGAATATGAAATTTCAGTATGTACATTTGATATTACTACATAACATTGATACATAGTAAATGCATCAAAAAATATAGGGATCGATCGTCCAGATAATTTGATAATGAAAATATCTCTATTAATTTTTAAACTTTTATTAGTAATCATTTTTAAGTAATATGAAACATTGTGGATTTGCATCGGAAAGCATTAAATTTTGCACTTAGAGTTCTAATTTATGTATGGAGGTAAATATATGTATGTAGTTGAGTTAGAACCTACTGCTGCATTGGTTATGAGTTGGGCAAAGAGTCTATACGATCACGGTGTAGCAGCAGAATTCATGGCTAGACTCGATTTATCATCTGGCGAAAAACTGCTTAGGGAATGCGACGAAATTTGCGATTGGTATGCACAGGTTCTACTTAACAGAAAATTCTTCATGCAGTTTTTAATTGAAAATATATTAGTGGGTGAAGAGGAAGAAAGAATTGAATGTCCGACTTGTGTTCGAGCAAATCCTTTCCCAAACCTTAATTTAACTGAATCGCAACAAGAACCGATAGCAGAGGAAGCGGTTGAGAATAATAAAATTTATCAGTTGATAATTCTTGCTGCAGGTAAGTCACCGATGGCGTTGTGCATTCTTGAAAATCATTTTGATAGGGTGACGAAAATTTTCGAGATCGATGAAGCAGGAATGGAGCAGAAAAACCATCTATACAAAGAAGTTGCACCGAATCTCGCAAGTAAAATTTCGTGCATAACTGGTGATATAACATCGGATGATATATCTCGATCGTTAATAGGATCAGGCTATGAGCGAGATATACCATCGATAATCCTTATGGAGGGAATAAGCTACTACGTAAGTATAGAGCAGATCGATAGTATTATCCGATCTTTTAAGTCTGCTGAGGGAATTAACAGGTTTATAATTGAATATCTTGTCCCATATAAACATATAAGTCGATACTATAGGTCGATAGCGAATGATATATTCGAGCTTATGCGAATTCAAGGTAAATTGGACAAGATAACAAACCTAACAGCTGCACAGCTTGGTAGAATTTTCGCAGGATACGATGGAGATGTGATTGAGTCCTACACTATGAAATACATGGAGCAACTGCGAACCGATGAGAATGAATATTTCAAATTTTCCTCAGATGGATGGATTGAAGCCTTAGTCGCACATATATGATGCAATTATCGATTATATTACTACGTTTTTAGTTATGATATAGGATCGATATTTGAAGGATATTATAAACAACCTTGATTTTACCTCCTCACCCGACTCCGACTTCACGGACAGGCTTCGCACTGGTTTCATAGATTTCACGGATAACCCCCTAATTCACTACGCTTCGCTCCATGAATTTGTCCCCCTTAAAAAAGGGGGACAGACCTTGTGCGTAGTGAAAGGTCAG
>JAUXEQ010000222.1 GCA_030620455.1 bacterium
AAAAGCCGCTCCACAGGCAGGTACAACGGGAATGATTGTTTCATTAGTGCTCGCACCCATTTTCATGTTATTTTCAAAGAACCCAAAAATAGAGCAAAAAATTGAATCGCAGAAGATATAATTAATAATTTACAGTAATCGATACATTAAAAATCAAGTCTTTTAGATGGTAGTAAAATCGTGATCTTTTAATCTTTGCATATCGGTGATTTGTGAAATATCTGATATCGATTTTTGATAGAATTTTTTTAATCATTTAATATTTTATAAAATAAAAAGGGGGAGAAACAATGAGACCTAAAGTTCTTATCGAAGTAATGTTGCTTTTGCTTTTTGGAGCCAATCTCTTTGCTCAAAAGAGATCGGAATTGAATTGGTTTGGTTACGTTAGAAGCGGATTCGAGTATAAATTTGCTAATGAAGAAGATCAGGATGATCAGAGTCAATTCAAGCTTATATTAGCCACATTAGGTTGTAAAGCCGATATCAATGAGTATTCCTCCCTATTCTTTTTCACCTTCTTTAATTACAATCGTTACGGAGCACCATACGTTGCAGGACTTCTCGACGCACAGATATGGTTTACTCCCGTAAAAAACCTTAAACTTGTTATAGGACAATTTGTTACTCCATATGCAACTGAAAACTTACAATCTTCCTCGAAAATCGATTTTATAAACAGAAGTTATGTGGCATTTAATTCACCACCATATCGGGATATTGGTGCGTATGTAAGTTATACATCCGAGTATTCTAAATTTTATGCCGGTGCTATTAATGGCGCTGGAATGAATTGTCCTGATAACAATAAATATAAAAATTTGATTCTACGTGAAGAATTATTTACCACCAAGGGATTCAAGTTTGCATTTGCTATAGCTATTGGTAAAGATAATGACCCAATCGAAAATGCCGACGATATGAAGTTTTACTCCCCCAGTCTATCATATACATGGAGGAATCTCTATATCACAGCAGAGGGTTCCTACCTGAAATATCTCGATGACAATTCAAAAGCCTTTTATGTATATGCCACTTATGATTTTCCAATAGAAACTGAACTTCTTCATTATGTTACACCTGCGTTCCGATACGATTTCTTTAATAACCCATATGACGCAGAAGACCTTGATAGATACACATTTGGATTAACATTCGGTTTCGATGAGAACAAATGGTTAAGTCATTTTAGGCTAAACTATGAAATAATAAATACTAGGCAAAACCGTGAAATAATAATCGGTGAAGTAATTAAATACCCAGACGTTTTCACAGCGGAATTTCAGATGAGGTTCGATTAATTTTTGAAAAGGTTATCTGCAATTACGATTCATTATCTATGCGAAAATATATAAGTAGAAAACAAGAATCTGTTTACAATACAATTATCGAATTTCAAACCTATGAGGCTATTTAATATCTCACAGAGCTTCTGCAATTTTCTGAAGTGCTTCTAAACCTTTAGCTTCATGCTCCTTAGCCTGCGTGAGGTATTCGATAGATTTATTAACTTTTTCTTGATTTTCAAGCTCATCGCCCTTAGGTGGAAATGGAAAGAGTTTACAGTTATCCTCGAGTAGCTTACTTATTGGTTCATAATGTTTTACAGCTTCATCGAATAACGGGGAATATTTATTG
This sequence comes from bacterium, assembly GCA_030620455.1. Lineage (GTDB taxonomy): Bacteria > UBP14 > UBA6098 > B30-G16 > B30-G16 > JAUWMV01. The sequence continues at coordinate 1,639 of JAUXEQ010000222.1, forward strand.
TCCAAACGCTCCTTGGCTTCCCTAAGAAATCCAACAGCATACTTTCGGCACTCGCTCCATACAGCGGCATTATACGATACACCAAAAACATCAGCCTTCCCGTTTTTTAAGGCATCGATCCAAAGTTCATAACCTGCAATACCGGATTTATACAACGGGAAAACCCACTCTCCGGGATCTTGTGAGAATTTCTTAACAAATTCGAACGCTTCTTTAACAACAACTATTTCATCAGCCGGTTTCTTGGCTTCAGTTACAAAAACTCCCAGAATACCTATCTTTGTATCGCCAAGTTTATCCCACGGCTTAGGTCCTTTTCCGGAATCTGCACCGGGTCCTGAATAGTAATATCCGACATCATCATATCCTGTTATCACATAATATTCAGGTATTTCGAGTTCCCATCCGTAACATAGCTTCCCTGCATCGAGAGCATCTTTGACTTTTTCCCACGCCAACCTTTGCTTTTCAGCAAAATACTCATCATTTTTAAGCGCAAAAAACGGTGCGATTTTAAGACCAATGTTTCCTGCCAACTCGATCATTCGGCAATCATCCCATGCCGTGGGTCCACTGGGACACACTACCTCGTGAATATTCAAAATGAAGGCATACCCGGTAGCACCAAAAAGCCATGCATTGGAAATTTTCAATCCTAAATAATTTGCACAACCCTTCATACACCCAAGCTGTGAAACCCACTGACATTGCCACTTAAGGTTTTCTAACATCTTCCCCATTGCTCAGACCTCCTGCATTGGTTTTTAAATCACAGTCGAACTGAAAATATCATAATACAATTTGCCAAAATCACAACGAACTTTTGGAAACTTTTCAATCAAAAATTTTGGATAAATAGTTAATTTAAATTAACGCCAAAAATTACTTATCAAATATAAGCTCAAAAAGATAATAAATTCATATACAATCGGGATTTTAGAGGATTTGTAAAAACATTTGAATTGATTATAAGATTTAATTTCAATCTAAATTCTTGATTTCTTCTATAATAGAAGGAAAAAGATGATTAATTCGTAAATGAACCATACCTTTTTGTGCATCACTATCACAAACAAGAATCAAAGAAAAGGAATTGTTTTCGCTTATATGTTGCCTGACATATATTGTTTCGTCTTTTGAGGTTACAATATCAATTTCTGTACTTTTGCCCAGGTCAAGCCCCTCTGAAGCTTTATCTGCATTAATTATCATACTAGTTATAAGCGCACTTATAGTCTCTATCTCCAGAAGGTTTCCTGTATTTTTAGCAAGTAAATCACCATCGAGAGAAAAAACGCCAACACCTAAAAAACCATCGATGTCTTTAAATTTATCAAGTTTCTCAACCACAGGTTTATATATGTCTTTTTTTTCTTTTACTTTCTCTATTTCTTTTATTTCTTTTTGATCTTCTCGGAGCCCAACCAAGTCGTGGACATTACTTTCGCTATCCTCCAATTCAGCTTGTTGCGATAAATCCTCCAATACAACTTGCTTTTCAGGTTCTCTCGTTTCTTTTTTCGATTCCCCAGCAAACCTTGCGATATCTGCTCTTACTTCACTAGAATATCCCCATTCTTCAGAAACACTCTCAAGATCTTCACCTACTCCAAATAATTTCGCTGAATCATAATTTTTCCCAGTGCCAATCGTTTTGGTTTCCTTTCTATTCGCCTCGTCCTTCATTCTCATACCCTCTAATAAGATATGAGTCAATGGTAGGTTAATTTTGTTCTCTGTTCTCCTACAAATACTATTAATTTCGATTCCCGCGCTCTCCCAGGAAATAATATCATATGCTGCTTCGATATTCTTAAGAGAACCTGTCCTAGCATCGATAAGCACACCGTTTCTAAGGAATAAATATCCTTCCCTATCCTTAGATGTAATTT
>JAUXEQ010000012.1 GCA_030620455.1 bacterium
CAATCATATCATGGAACCCTAATGGTGCCCCAAAAGTAACGTGGATATCTGCTACGATAATCGATAATCCGAAGTAGTTCACTGCAGTTGTATTGATACCACTTCCAAAATCTACTGTGGGTGTGGCAATAAAGTTGTTTCCAATGATTGAAATACTGTATGACATGCCGTGAATGCCTCTATCGACGGAAACGCCAATTATTTCCGGGGCAATTGCACCGACCAAACAGAAAGTGATTATCAATGTAAAAACTAATACAAACTTTTTCACAATAAACCTCCTATTCAAAATTATTCTTTTTTCACCCTACAATAATATAAATATACAAATCCGCAATAAAAGTCAATTCATTATCTCATTTATCTAAATTTTTTTTTGCTTAGCGTCTCTTTTTCGTTATTTCGAATGCTCTAACAATTCTGTCATATCCGTGTTTTTCTCGGATATCTAACATCAACTTAACTAAATCTTCAGATTTACTATCAACACTAAACAATTGTGAACTCCAATCCACAGAAGGAACAAGATTTGAAATCGATATTCCAAGAAGCCTAATATTCCTTCTCTGTACATTAATAAGCAGTTTTTCTGCAATATCATAGATTAACTTATTGGATCTGGTTGGAAAATCTATTGTTTCCGAACGAGTTATGGATTTCATATCAGAAAATTTCACTTTCAAAGTTATTGTTCTACCAACAATTTGACGTTTCAACAACCTTTCTGCAATACGGTCGCAAAGCAGCAGAAGTTTCCATTTAAGCAAGCCAAAATCTGAAATGTCACTATCAAAAGTTCTCTCCTGTGATATTTGTTTTCGTTCCTCAGGTGGCTTCACGGGTCGATCGTCAATTCCTTGAACGAGTTGGTAAATTTCCCTACCAGAACCACCAAGAGTCTTCACAAATTCCTTAAGTGAATATTTCAAAACATCTCTAATCAAAACGAATCCCAAACCTGCAAGTTGCTCGCTGAGTTTGGGACCAATTCCGGGGATTATGGACAACGGTTTTGGATCAAGAAAGCTTCTTATCTCATTCTCTTTAATTACGAAAAACCCATCCGGTTTCATTTCCTCGGAGGCAATTTTTGCTAATAGTTTATTGGGTGCTACGCCCACTGATACTGGAAGATTAACGTTGACCTTAATTTCCTCTTTAATCTTTTTTGCAGTCTCGATTGGATCGCCAAACAACTTCTCCGTACCGGTCAAATCAACGAAAGCCTCGTCGATGGATGCAGGTTCAACAGCCGGAGAAAATTTAAGCATTATCTCAAAAATACGTCTTGAAAATTGCTCATACCGAGCAAATCTACCCTTTAAAAACGTAGCTCGAGGACAAAGACGATATGCATGTCGAGTAGGCATTGCAGCATGGATTCCATAAGCTCGGGCTTCATACGAAGCGGAAGATACGACATTTCTGCCTTTAAAAGGATCACCGCCCACAACAACTGGTTTCCCACGGAGTTCAGGTCTATCCAATTGCTCTACTGAGGCAAAAAAAGCATCCATGTCTATGTGAACGATTGTTCTCAATTCTATCCTATTCCATTAATTACTTTAAAAGAAATGCTCTTTTAACAATTGTTTTTTTAGCATTGTGAGCCTTTATAAAGTAAACACTGATGAGTTTAAATTCACAGAACTAACTACTCGTCCTGAAATATCGATTATTTCTACAATTCCGGTGAAAGGATTTGAGAAATTCAGCGAAACGAACGAGTTAAACGGATTTGGCAAAATCGATAATTCAAACTTTTCGGGTAATATTTCCAGCAGCTGCGAAGAATTTACGCTATAATCTGGCTCTGAAGGAAATGAATTGATTGAATCATCTTCTGTCGGCAGATAAACATAACCATAAGAATTTATGGAATAATTTGCTGAGAATTCAACCTCTACGACAAATCCCATTTCATCTGAATCAATATTCCATTGTGCTGCATCGAGGAATGTGAAGGAAATTATAATAGTTATTAAAAACAATTTACAGTTCATAATTATAAGCATCTTTCCTCTATTAATTAGTCAGGAGTTATCTTTTTTTATCTCCCAAAATACATTGCGATTTCATATGGCGTAACAAATCGAGAAAGTTTGAGTTCATCATCTTTTAGTTGCTTGGCGTACGATCTGATGAAATTGTCAGGGAAAACACCTTCTTTAATTAGAAATTCACAATCGTTTAAAAGTGCATCGGCAGCTCCTGTGAGTGAACTAGGCAGACTATCAAGTTTATTCTGCTTGTCATCGCTCCATTCAGTGACATCATCATCGTACGGTCCATATCCTAACTCGATAGGATCCAGCTTCTTTGCTATACCGTCAAGACCAGCCAACATCATAGCTGAAATTGCCAGATACGAATTAGCCATAGGATCGGGAGGACGATATTCAATTCGCTTTTTCTGTGGAGTGTCCACATACTTAGGTATTCTAATTGCTGCAACTCTATTTGCTAACCCATAAAATAACTTTGTAGGTGCCTCAAAACCCGGAACAAGTCTTCGGAACGAATTTGTACTCGGATTGGTGAATGCAGTCAATGCCGGTGCATGATACAATAAACCTGCAATATAATTCCTCCCAAGTTTAGATATATGCGCATATTCTGCGTGCTCATCCCAAAATAGCGAGACATCATCCTTTGCGAGCCACTGATGGAAATGCATACCGTTGCCGGGGAAATTATTAAGAGGTTTCGGCATAAATGTAATTGGAGAATCGTAAAAACTTGCGAGTTTTTTTGCGAAATATTTTACCATTACAACATTATCAGCAGCTTCAAGAGACATCTGAGGAATTAATTCGATCTCGTGCTGTCCACCAGCAACCTCGTGATGATGATATTTTATATTAATTCCGTTCTCTTCCAATTTACTCACCAAATGATTTCTAAAATCGAATCCGTGATCTTCTGGCGAGGACGCATGATAGCCACCCTTTCTCTCGAGATTTTTATATCTGCCGCCTTTACCGTCGTTCTGCATCACTTCTAACAATTTAATCTTAAAAAATGCACCGAAATCGCTGTAACTATATGAAATAGAATCAAATAGGAAAAATTCTAATTCAGGAAGCCAATAACTTACAGCACCCAATTTCTCATTCAATATTTTCTCAGCCCTTCTTAGAATAGCTCTGGGACAACGATCCATAAGATCACCATCCTCAGCATTAACAATATCGCATAATACTCCACCTGTATCGTCATTATCAAAACCTTCTAAGAAAAATGTATCCAAATCAGGTTTTAAAACCATATCCCCAGATTCGACTTTCCCGAACCCCGGAACACTGGAACTGTCAAACGCAACTCCACTGGAAATTTCACTTTTAGATAACTCGTTAATGTGAACTGTAATTGTATGAAAACCGCTAAATATATCCGTATAATGCAAGTTTAGAAAAGTCAATCCTTCCGACTCGAGACGTACTGCTAAGTCTTGGTATACATTCATAATTTCCTCCAATCCAAATTGAAAAACTACTCATTTTTTTTACACTTCAAGTCTTCAATGCGTAAAAGCGTACAATTGAATTCAAATATATTAAAGATTTCTGCCAACAGCACGTAATTTTTGGCGTACAGATTCTATATTCACACTTTCTGGATACTCGTTAACAATTCTATTGTATAACTCGCTTGCGCTATCTGTTCGCTCCAATGCAAGCATATGATCTGCAATTTTTTCCAAAGCCAATGGTGCATAAAAGCTCTCAGGATATTTCGAAGCTAATAAGGATAAGGTTTCAAATACCGTAGTATCACCAAGATTTAACTGGCATCGAGCTTTCTTCCATAGGACAATGTCCATTATTCGTGAGACAGAATTATCAGCTAACATGTTATCAAGCTTTTCGTATGCATTTATAGTATCTCGAATAAACATATCATATAATGCTTCACGGATCTTCGGAAGGCTCTCACCTGCATCCTGAAGTAGCAAAAGCAATTCCAACGCATCGTTAGCACGCTCATCATTGGGATAGTTAACAACGAATGTGTGAAAGGATGCATCCGCAGTATCATTTGAACCGGCAAAGAAATGAGTAATTGCAAACAGGTAGTGCAAAGTCGGGCTTTTCTGATAAAATTTAAATGATTGTAGTAAAAATTCCCTTGCTGTATCGAAATTCCCTTTATAAAGAAGAATCTTAGCTCTCAGAGCAAGCACAACTTCTGGGGCTCGAGCCGATTTTCCATATTTTATTTCAATAACTTTTTCTGCTCTATCCGCATCTTTCAAGTTTTCAAGATAAATTTGAGCCAGAATAAGCGTGGCATCATCTGCGATTCTTCTATTCCCAATATTAAGTACATCACTGAGAAGTTGAATTGCATCAGTAAATCTTCCTTGTCCTCTCATCGCCTGAGCTTTGTAAATTGGTGCTTTAATAGTAAAACTGTTTTCTGGTAAACTCTCAAGTTCCGAAGCTGCCCTATATACTAGATTAAACTGTTCTTCTCTCAACATCTCCTCGATGAATCTTATTAGCAGAGTTCCTTTGCTTCTATCACTTCTGGATTTTTCCGCTTTCACAATGGCTTCGAAAGCTTTTTCATAATTCTCCATCAACTGCTCGACTATAGAAATCAATCTCCATGCATACCACTTTTGAATTCCCGAAGAAAGAAGGGAATTAAGAGATTTACGCAGTTCGATTAATTCCTCAGGTGTGCGTTCGCTGACTTCTAATCTTCTTTCCACTTCGGAGAATTTATTAGGATTTCGTTTAAGATAAAGAGAGTATTCATTTACCGCCTTATCAAAACGTCCCTTTATCTCATATAACCGTGCCATTTCCAATGCCATAAAACTTTTATCATCGAACCTTTTTCGAGAGTCATATATGAATTCAATATCCTCGTCGATAAATCCTCGGCTATTAAGTAAATTGTGAACTTTTTGAACCAATTGTCTGCTCGTTGGATTGGATTTTACGGCTTTCTTAATAGTTTTGAATGCCTCATTGGGATTATTAAGTGCAAGGTGTGCATTCGCCAATTCCAACAGAACCTCAGTATTCTTGGGATTACGAAGTAAAATTGCATTGGCTACTTTTACAATATCATTGTAATCTTTCAGACCTTTATACGCCTCAAGCAATAGCTCTTGTATTCGAGTATTATCTGGGTTTTCGTTATAAAGAGGTTTGAGAACATCGAGAGCTTCTTTATATTTTTTAATAACTAAAAAACGCTTTCCAAGTTCAATATCCCTCTCTAATGAACCGTAAATCATACTCGAAGCAAAACTAACAAGTAAAACAATCCATAAGATATTACTATTTAATTGTTTTAACTTAGTCATCGATAAAATTCTCCTTAGGTAGATTTAATATGGCAGGAAAACCACATAGTTTCATAATTTTTAATTACAATTCATACTTAATACTCAAAACAATAACTACATATAGTTTAATTTTATCCTTAGTATTAATCTTATTCTTTCTGATTTTCTTCGCTTGTAAGAATACTGCGATTTTCCCACCGATCATAAGCCAGAATTATTTCTTGAACCAGCGGATGTCTTACTACATCCTTCTCGGATAGATAAACAATTTCAATACCTGGAATCTCATCTAATATTTTCCGTGCGTTAATCAAACCCGATTTCTGTTCTAATGGAAGATCTGTCTGTGTAATATCCCCAGTGACAACTGTTTTGGAATTCATTCCAAGTCGAGTAAGGAACATCTTCATCTGCCTAATAGTTGTATTCTGAGCCTCGTCTAAAATAATAAAAGCATTATTTAAAGTTCTTCCCCTCATAAACGCTAATGGAGCAATCTCGATAATTCCAGATTCGATATATCGTTCCACCTGTCCTCGAGGAAACATCTCGTAAAGCGCATCATATAACGGTCGGAGATATGGATCAATTTTTTCCTTCATATCACCGGGGAGGAACCCGAGCTTCTCATCCACTTCAACCGCTGGTCGAACAAGAACTATACGGTCAATCGCTCTCTCCCTCAAAAAACGAATTGCACAAGCTACTGCGAGAAATGTCTTACCAGTACCTGCTGGACCAATAGAAAACACAAGATCGCAATTGTAAATAGCTTCAACATATTTACGTTGACCTTCACTTCGAGGCTTAACAGGGATTTTCCTATTCGTAACAATTATTCTATCGTCCTCTGGAGCGAATGATAGACTATCTTCTCCTTTTTTCATTTTAATAGCGTATTGAAGTGTTTGCTCGGAAACAAATCCTCCGGATGCAAGATGTTTGATCATCTCTTCGAAAACTTCCTTAACCTGATTAACAATTTCCTTTTCGCCATATATCTGTATTTCATCACCACGTGTAACAATTCTAACGGGAAACTCAAGTTCTATTTCCTTAACATATGCACCACCCAGCCCAAAAAGTTGTCGCTGATCGATTCCAATAGTAGAAATTCTTATCGGACGTCCTGAAAACGCAGTTTTTCGAGCATTAGTCATAACCTTTCCTTTTTTCGACTTCATCACGAAGAATTATATTTGTTAATGTTGATAAATCAAGCTGTTATTTTGTTTTGGTTGGTAACAAACAGCTATAATACTTGCGTATTATTTGTTTTATGCCGAATATCCAACATAATCTGCGATAATTGTTGAAAATCAAGTTAAAAAAAATAAATTAAAGGGATGCATATAAATTCTACAAAAAATAAAATCATCAAGAGCTGGATGCTCTTTATGGGTTTTTTAGCCTTCTTTTCACTTGTAATTCGTCCAGGACTTCTCAGAGCAGGTGAAGTTTGGAGCAGCGACTGGTTCCTTATATGGCAGATTATGGACTATATCATTATCGGCTCATTTATTCTGCATACATTTTATGAATTATCAACTGCGACCAATAAGGGTGCATTTATCAAAGCCAATGCTTTTAGATTTGTGATTCTATTCGTATTTGCGATGCAACTTCTTATAATTCTTCTTTTCTTCAATGACCCAGAAGTGATAATTTTTGCAAAAAGCCTTGGTATAGTTAACCTAACTAAAATATATATCCTATTCGCTCAAGCATTCATATTAATAGAACTCCTAACGCAATTGGGAAGAATAAACGCTCGATTAACCTCACTTCCTCTTTCACCACCGTTAATCTTTGTATTAAGTTTCGCTTTGGTTATAACGTTGGGAACCGTACTACTATTGCTTCCCGGTGCAATTAGTCCATCCGAAATTGGAAGTATTACAACAAAGAACGGAATAAAATTTATAAATGCTTTATTTACCGCCGCTTCAGCAACCTGCGTTACAGGTCTCATTGTGGTTCCCACAGGCACATTCTTCTCTCGATATGGACATAATGTCATTCTCGCGTTAATTCAAATCGGTGGATTAGGTTTGATGACCTTTGCCACATTCTCTGCATTAATTCTTAGAGGTGAAATAGGAATAAAAGAACGCGTTGTGCTTGGCGATGTAATGAACATAAGAGTTTTCAGTAAAATAAAGTCGCTTATTACTGCAATTATAGTTTTCACTTTATCTCTTGAAATTCTTGGCACGATCGCATTTTATTTCGTAACACCCTCTGTAAATCTGAGTAACCATAATCCTTTTTATTTTTCGATATTTCACGCTGTAAGTTCTTTCTGCAACGCTGGATTCTCTTTATGGAATAAGAATACGATTCAATTTGCGACAAATGCAACAGGTTCTCTCATTGTGATGACTCTTGTTGTATTGGGTGGTATAGGATTTATTGTTCTAGCAGATTTTTGGAATTACATAAAGTTACCTCCGAAAAAGAAGAGAATTAAGCAACCACATTTTAGCCTTCACTCCAAATTTGTAATTCTCGTAACTGTTATACTTATACTATTTGGAGCCATAACCATTTACATCCTCGAACACAATAAACCAAGTATGGCAAGTCTAACAAACAACCAGCGTTGGCTTGCATCCTTTTTCCAATCTATAACGGCAAGAACAGCTGGATTCAATACAGTCAAAATTTCAACAATGACAGCGCCTGCGTTACTTATATTGATTTTTCTTATGTTTATTGGCGCATCCCCCGGTTCTACAGGTGGTGGCGTTAAAACTACTACTTTTGGATTGTTGGTTGTGGCAGTGATAAACAAGCTCAAACATAATAAGAACCTGAGATTGTTCGGAAGAAGCATCCCGTGGGTGCTTATGAATAATGCTGCATTGATAATTTTCCTTTCTCTTTCAGTTGCAATTATAGGTTCATTTGCATTGTTAGTATTCGAACCGAAAATTGCTTTTATGGATATTTTGTTCGAACAGATGTCAGCTCTTGGTACTGTTGGATTATCCACTGGTATAACGTTCGGACTTTCTACACCCTCTAAAATCGTTATTATTATTACAATGCTTTTGGGTAGAATAGGACCTTTAACTTTTCTTTCGGCAATTATGATGAATCCCAGGAGAAGCCGACTAAAATATACCGAAGAAGACATTATGATAGGTTAAAAAGGAGCACTATTTATGAAATATATTGTTATAGGTGTCGGATTGTATGGCAAAAGTCTTGCAACAAGACTTGTTGAACTAGGTGCGGAAGTTATCGTAGTAGATAAAAACGAGCAAACTGTTGCAGCCATACAGGATATGGTTACTGAAGCTGTAGTTGCTGATTGCAGCGATAAGGAAGCTCTCAAAGAAGTTATAAATCGATACAAGCCAGATGGAGCAGCAGTAGGATTTGGTGAAAATTTCGATGCATCGATGTTAGTGTGTATATATCTTCGAGAACTGGGTATAACAGAAATTGTTGCTAGAACATCGAGCGAAATACAAGCGGAGATATTGCGTAGAATAGGTATTAATTGGATTATACTTCCGGAGCAAATTATGGGCGAACGTATCGGTGAATACATTATGTTGGGTGAGAGCGAGCAAATTAAGCTTGACAGTGAAACCTCCATTGTTCGTCTTAAATTGCCCATAAATATCCATGGAAAAGTTCTTTCTGAGCTTTCTTTGAAAAAGCACGGGATAACTCCTCTTTTCGTTCACAGAGTTTATATACAACCGGATTTGTCTAAACTCATTCCACCTTCTGAGAATCCTGAATTAGAGGAAGACGACAACTTAATTGTTATTGGCTCTCCTAGAAGAATTGCGAAGTTCATTTCACATCTTAAAAAGGAATGAGCTTATGTTATATTAAGAGAGATGCAACCAAAACGCCTTATTTCAAACTAAATTTTTAATTTGATGACCTTTGTTGTTACAATTTCTTAGCGAATTCTTAGCGAAAACACATGTGCTTCATAATGTTATTAAAACCCAATCAAAGTCTTAAAAAGTAATTGCATGTTGCTTTAGTAAGCCTATTTTTTCTTGATTATATGGTTTTATAATAGTATTTGACTTATTTCAAAAAACATGGAGGAGAAAATGGTACCCGACGATCTTCGTTATTCCAGGGAACACGAATGGGTTAGAACCGAAAGGGATATAGCAATAATTGGCATAACTGAATATGCCCAAAGTGAGTTAGGCGATATTGTTTTCGTCGATCTCCCAAAGGTTGGGACAAATGTATCCGCAACCAATCCTGTGGCTACAATAGAAGCCGTAAAAGCCGTATCAGACTTTTACACACCAGTCTCTGGGGAAATTGTGGAAATCAATGAGCTTATTAATGAAGAACCGAGTATAATTAACCGAGATCCATATGGAGATGGCTGGATAGTTATTGTAAAAATGAATAAAACAGAGGAACTAGACGAACTTCTATCCCCAGAAGAATACAAAAACCTTATCGGCGAATAATTTCTGGAATAAATTTTTATAAGAGTATTTTAACAATTTTACCTCTAATTAAAGGTTTCTTATGAATTCTTTTTCGTTTTTACCGAATACTGATGACGATAGACGTATAATGTTAGAAAAGCTTGGCTTCTCATCTATTAGAGAGCTGCTAAAGGAAATGGTTCCCAAGGAGTTGCTTTACAAAACTGAACTTCCTATGCCAAAAGGATTATCCGAAATTGAAGTCTCGCAGATATTGGATAGACTTGCGTCAAAAAACATAGCCTCCCAAATGAAGCAATTTATTGGCGGTGGTGCCTATGACATGTTCGTTCCAGCAGCTGTAGATGAGATATCCTCAAGACCTGAGTTCTACACGGCTTATACTCCATATCAACCGGAAGTCAGTCAAGGAACACTGACAGCAGTCTTTCAATTCCAATCCATGATTGCAGGTATAACTGGAATGGATGTTGCAAATGCATCCATGTATGATGGCGCATCCGCTGTGGCTGAGGCAGCTATTTTGGCAATACATAGAACAGGTCGAAAGAAAATTCTCGTTTCAAGTGGGATAAACCCATTTTATCTGCAAGTTATTAAATCATACATCCATGGTTACGGAGTGGAAACGATTGAAATACCTTTGTCACCGGGAACTGAAACATGTTCACAAGGTCAAACCTGTCCCGAAACGTTGGGCAAACTTATCGACGATAACACTGCATGCTTCATACTTCAGAATCCAAATTTCTTTGGCATTATCGAAGATGGCACAATCTTTGCCGAATTAGTCCACAAAAAAGGCGCTTTATACATTATTACTATTCAAGATCCGATGAGTCTTGGAATACTAAAACCACCTAGGGAATACGACGCAGATGTCGTATGTGGTGAGGCTCAACAGTTTGGCAACTATCTTAATTTCGGTGGTCCTTATTTGGGTTTTTTCGCTGCCAGAAAAGAATTTACTCGCCAGATGCCTGGGAGAATTGTTGGACAAACAAACGATATCGATGGAAATCGCGGATTTGTTATGACTTTTCAGACAAGGGAACAACATATTAGACGAGCAGGAGCTACATCCAATATATGCACCAATCAACAGTTATGTGCGCTTCGAGCCACTGTATATCTCGCTCTTCTTGGCTCTAAGGGATTCAAATATCTCTCAAAATTACTTTTCGATAGAGCTCATTATCTGGCTTCTAAATTAACCGAAATTAATAATATTTCCCTATTATACAATGGTCATTTCTTCCGAGAGTTTGCACTCGAACTACCTGTTAATGCTGAAGAGCTAATTCATTCTGCGGCTGATAGTAATTACTTACCGGGACTGGCATTAGGAAAAATATTTCCCGGAATGGATAATGTTCTTTTAACAGCAGTATCCGATAAGTATAACCGAGAAGATATGGATCGAATGGTTAAAATAATTAAAGAATGCATTAGATGATTTACTGGAGGAGTTTATGTTTAGTAATCAGAGAAAAATAATAAAAACTTTTAAGACCTTTTTCCTTGTTGTAGTCACCTTATCGATCATAACTGGTTGCGCTACCTCCACAGCAAATCGAGGGAAATTGGGGTTCGATAAACCAAAATTTAAATGTGCTCCAGCTGAACTTATGAAAAAAATTGAAAGTTCTGGAGATGAATTTACTATTTCTAATACACATGCAATTATGATCGATATTAAGGACAGCACAATTTTCGACGAGAACGGTCGAATGGACAGTTATTCTTTTAACTTAATCAAACCCATTACAATTCAAGGTATCAGAAACTACAATAGTTTCGAATTCCCATACGATCAACAAATGATGGATGTGGAAATTATTTATGCAATGGTTATACACCCCGACTCAACTATTGAAATTGTACCCGACAGCCTGATAATAGACAGAGTTAACAGCGCGGGTGTTGCAGAAATGGACATATATTGGACAAACCTTAGAATGAAAATCGTAAACATGCCCCAGATTCGAATGGGTGATGCTATTGCAATATCTTACGCTTATAAGTTTAAAAAGCCGTATAATGAAGGTCTGATTTCGTCTGGCGCTGGTTTTCAAAGTACAGAGTTTATGAACCACGCTGAAGAAATATTTCTAATCCCAAAATCAAAATTTGATGAAATAAATTATAAAATCTTAAATGATAACGATAGTATTGTAAAATTCTCTGAATATGATTGGAAAGATTATCATGTGTTGAAATTCGAAGTCGATTCTGTTCCTCCAATTGTTCCAGAACCCTCTATGCCCCCTGGAAATATGTTCGTTCCGCTAATGCTCTTTTCAAACGTAGATTGGTCGGAGTATTCGAGAATGAATTGGGAAAATACCGAAGCACCTATGAAAATCACTGATCCAGAGCTTAAGTCTACCGTAAAAGCTCTCGCGGAAACGTGTAAAACGGAATACGATTCTGTTAGAGCTATAGGTCTCTTTGTTGCGCAGGACATTCGATATGTTGGGATTCAAATGGCTGACAAAGAAGGGATAACACCTCACGATGTTAACGAAACCTTCAAAGCTCGATCTGGTGTATGCAAAGATGTTGCAGCTTTGGCGGTTGCTATGCTGAGAGAAGCTGGCATTGAAGCTTATAACGTACTGATAAACGTTCAGGGATACGTTATTTACGATGTAGCAATGAACCAGTTTAATCATCAGATCGCATTAGCAAGACTTAAAGATGGGCGTGAGATTTACATCGATGTTACCGACGACGTTTGCATCGATTTATTGCCTGGTCATTACAGCAAATACGGATCCTTAGTCCTAACTGAGAAAGGCGAAAATTTAAAGTATTTTCCACTGTTCGAACCCGAGCACAATGAGGGAAAAATTATCGCAGTAACTAAAATCGACAATGAGGGAAATCTATCGAGTAAAATTGAATATACAGGTATGGGATTGTCAGATGAGATATTACGGCAAATTGGACATTATATTCAAACCGAAGATGATAGGAGAAGATTCATCAGCAGATTTATAACTGAAATAGACCCGAACGCTGAATTAATCGATTTCAAAATTTATCCCGATCCTGTAACCGACCTTACCGAACCTGCTAAATTCATCATCGAATATAAAATTCCTGAATATGCAGTTTTTGCAGGAGATTACCTTCTTTTTCAACCTTCTTTAGCTTCTCAGGTTTTCGATCTTCTATCAATGAATATTGATCAGGCAATCTCTTTACAGGATAGGAATCTTCCCTTAAGGCTTGTTGCACCATATCGATTAGACATTCATGAAACGATTGAACTTACTGATGAATATGTTCTAGTGAGTTTTCCAGAATCTGCAGATATTAACAATAAGTTTTTCAAATTTGACACTAAGTATGATATCGATGGTAAAAATGTAATTTACATAAGTAAGACAGTTCTGAGCGAAATCGACATTCCTCTCGATGATTACAACGATTTCCGTGAAGCATTCAACAATTATAGAACATCTCGAAAGGGTATGTTGATTTTGAGTATAAAAGACCATCGTTTATAGGTCTTATAATGGGAGACTGATATGAAAAAGATATTTTATCTGACATTAATATTAATAGCATCATCAATTTATGCAATCGATCTATCAGCAGATACAGTAATCTCCGAGGACTTGACGAAATTAATTGCACAGGTCCCCCCTGCGGAAAATTTTCCAAATGCAAATTACTATGTAATTACCGAGAGCACAGTTGTTACTCTGAGCCCCGATGGTTCATATAATAGGGAGATTTACTTCTTAGCGAAGCTATATAATTTCGCTGGGAAAAGGGAACTATCAAACTACAAAATAAATTTCAATGCCGATTTCCAGAAAGTTGAACTTATTCGCGCAAGAACCATTAATGGCAATGCAGTTATTCCCGTTAATGAAAAATCAGTCAACGATATTTCTCATCCACATTATTCCGATGCAGCTATGTACGGTGACTTTCAACAGAAAGTCATCTCATTACCAGCAGTTTCTGAATCGTCTGTTGTCGAAATTCATGCAATTGTTAAAACCGACACAAATACTTCCCTGCCATTTGGAAAGTTAGTTGTTCTGGTTGATGAGCCCCCGACAAGGAAAAGATTTTATGAGGTTAAATTTCCAAAAGGTGTTGAATTAACTTGGAGATCCATAAGCGGAGCACCTAAACCGAGAAAAAACCCAACCAGCTTAATTTGGGAAATCACCGACTATAAAGGCGAGAATATAGAAAATAACACAACATCGTTAAGGGAAGTTTTCCCGACAATACTATACTCCTTATCCAAAACCTGGAAGGACGAATCCGCAAAAATTTCAAAAATTACTGAACCAAAAATCGTAGTTAATGAAAAAATAAAATCAGCGACGAAAAAAATTGTAGGTGATAAAAAGGGAAAAGAAGCTATATCTGCTGTTCTTTTCTATATACAACAGAATTTCACACAGATCAATACTCGACCAGAATACTTTGGTTATGAACCC
>JAUXEQ010000185.1 GCA_030620455.1 bacterium
AATGGAATGTTCTATCAGCTAGTGGAACAAAATATAAGCAAGTAAGTCTCCTGTTCTATCCGGTATTTGTGCAGGTATAAAAGTAGTATCGTAACTAGCATAGAAAATTTTAAAACATATTAAAATCGAAATCCCTAAAAACAAATTTTCCGTTTTTCATTCCTCTGAAAATTGAAATATTACTTCATATACACTATCTTCACTGTCTTTTTTACTTTATCTTCTGTCATCAACTGCATAACATATATACCATTTGAAACGGATTCATCGGGTTGCCAGATTACACTTCTACATTCCATTAGCGCTTCATTCTGCCAAATCTTCCTTCCTCGGAGGTTATATATTTTCACTTTCGAATATGCTGGTATAGCAATTCGACATGAAGAATTGAATGGATTTGGATATACATACATTTCAAAATTCCCAGGTATATCATGCTTCTCGACGATGTCATCTGTCGGACCAATATATTCCGTTGCAATCACTAAATCGTCGAACCAGACAGAGTCAACCTGTCCTGAGTAACCATCGGTCATATAGAAAAGCAACCATAAGAATGAAATTTTAAGTTCCTCATCAATACGCCATTGGAATCCTTCGAAACCTGTGCTATCTGAATTATGATGGAACTTGTCCCATATCCAATATCCTTTCGGTAAACCTTCACCCAAATGAATTATCTGCTCTCCGTTTATCCAGAAGGCTTGCTCACCGTTGTAAGAACTGACCGGAGAATTGCATTTCATCATGACTTCGACGCAAATCCACTCGTTACGGTTTATAGGCGAAGAAGGTTCGGGATTGAAAATGTTACCCCAATATTCAGGTCCAGCCGGATTACCACGCATATGCATCCAGTAAGAATATAAATCCCATTTCCATCTTGAACCCATTGGTTCAATGCCAGTGGTAAAATGATTTGTTCCATCTGGTCTAAAGCCGGCTGTGCCCTGAGGCCAAGGAGTAGGTGGATTGTATCCACCCATGTGAACGAAATGATGAATTGGGTGACAGCTTGCAGCAAATTTCGTGTAAAACCTTGCGTACAGAGAATCATAACCGTCAGGAAACGATTTGTATAAATGTCCTCCTGTGTTGCTGCCGAGAACCGATGTCATCATTAGCGATTTCGTCCCATAGGATGCAGCAGGAACATCTGCTGAAAACTCCATACCAGCTTGGTTAACGACTTCATCGAAATGTGAAGCTACATCATCCAATGTGGACTCTTCGAAATCCTCTGTGAAAACAATTTCGGCATGACAAATCATCGTCAATGCAAGCATGGACAACAAAACAAATAATATGCATTTCATGATTACTCTCCTCTATAAATACCTATTTCACTTTGTATTTTTTATTTTACTGGAATCAGTAAGCAATTCGACTGGCTCGATTTTCAATCTTGCTTATTTATTTAATATATATAATACTCTTCGTGTTTGTGCGTTCGTTAAAGGTTACTCGGACGAAATAGATGCCGGAATCCAATTTTTCATTTGGATGCCAGATATACGTGATTGTTGCTAGAGACCAATTAGTTTGCGCTGAATTCCATGCATCTGACACAGTGTAAACATAAGGATTCTTCTCTACAATTTTCCCTTTCAGATCGAATATCTCTATATATGAACCAAAGGGAACTGTAATCCAACAAGAGGAATTGAAAGGATTAGGGTAAGCATGAAGAAATACATTTTGTGGTTTCACATTTGCTTCAAAAACCAATCCTGGTTTATATTCATCTGCACCTATGTCAAAACCAGCGCCGTATGGACGCAACTCATCCTCAAAATCTGTCATTGGTGCATGGATTAAAGTATCCCACAACTCAGTAATGTATAAAGATTCTATTCCAGCATCGATGCATATTGATGAGTCAGACAGATGACATAACATATCAGCGAAAAATGGATTAACATCGATATTACCAGGTCCCCAAATTATACTCGAAGAAAGTGACTCAATAGTGCATTTTGACGAGTCTATGTTAGAATAAGCTATAAAAACCGTGCAACTGTCTCCAAGGCATATTTCAGTATCACAGCCAGCAAAATTATCCCAAAAAAGTGTATTTATAATAATTAGATTGGACAAACTACAATTAATTCCACCAGCACCAATCCAACTGGCCTTATTTCCACAAATCGTGTTGTTTATAATTATCAAAGTGCACCTTGCACAAATTAGACCGCCACTAGTACCAGAAGAATTCCCAATAATCATGTTGTTATAGATTATGGAACTTGAATAAGAACAGCTTATCCCGGCTCCATCTAATCGTGTTGTATTTTCAATAATCATATTATCCGATATTAATGCAACAGCTCCACTATAAATAATTCCGCCGCCATGGTTCGTCCCTGTATTTCTAATTATTAAGTTTTTACTTATAATTAATTCCGATGCACCACAACAAATTCCACCACCATAGTTTGCAATATTTTCATAAATTTTGTTGCCCAATATTATAGAAGAAAAACTATAGGAATAAATTCCACCACCGTAATCTGCACTATTTTCACCAATTGTGTTATTCAAAATCGCAAGAGAAGAACAATCACAATATATCCCACCACCATACCTATTAGCGGTATTATCGATAAATTCATTATTCTCAACTGTAATCTCTGATTCTTTATTATATAATCCTCCACCATCACTAGCGTTATTTCCGCATAATGAATTATTTGAAATTGAAAAATCGGATTCATTACAATAAATTCCTCCACCAAATATAGCGCTATTTTCTCCAATTGAGTTGTTTTCAATTATAGGTTTGGATTCCAAGATATAAATTCCACCACCGTATGACTCAGCAGTATTTACACTAATTATATTACTCGAGATTGTAGGCGCAGATTCCCAGCAATAAATCCCACCACCTTCCCAGCTAACGCTATTCATGCAAATTATATTAGATAGAATTTTTGGATTGGAATGACGGCAATATATTCCACCACCTCTATCAGCCGCATTTTCATTTATTGCGTTGCTTGTTATCATTGGACTGGAAAAAAGCCAACAATATATCCCACCACCCTTATCCTTCGTAGAATTTCTGCAAATATCATTATTAAAAATTGTGGGATTAGACTCCCTGCAGTAAATCGCACCACCAAAAGATTCTGCGCTGTTATCACAAATTATATTTTTTGAGATTATGGGTTCAGATTTCCAACAGTAAATTCCACCACCTTGTATTTCAGCCCTATTTCTGCAAATCCAATTATTCATGATTACAGGACTCGATAAATAGCAATATATTCCACCACCACTTTTGTCAGAGTTATTTGTGATGCTCCACGCTCGACCATATTCAATTTTGCAATGGGAAATCGTGCAACCCTCTGCGCAATGATAAAATCTGAGACCGTGATGCCTTATCGTATCGCTTGAATCCAAAACTGTAAATATTATCGAATCTGATGATGTACCCGTTGCCTTCAAAATAGCATTACTATCAACACAGAATTTGTAGTGCCCCGTGAAAATGATACTACAGCCTGGTTCAATTCTCAGAATGCTGTCCGTGGGAACATGAACTTCGCCATCGATGTAATACGGGGAATACAGTTTTCTCCAAACTCCGGAGAAATTTCCCGCTGGGATATGCGTTTGCGCGGTACAAATGCTAATAAATATAACTAATAACAAAAAAAATTGAATCCAATTTCTCATAAAACCTCTTTTTCTAACAATTCATATATAATTAATTTTAAGTCTATTTTCAATATAAAATGCAGAAAAACATTTTTTCTTTTTTCAAAATCGTTTTGAAATCATTCTCTATACTTAGTCTTTAATCTTTTCCCAACAATTTTCTTTCAAAATTACCACAATGTTTATATTCATGAACAAATTCAATTACAAATTTTTCTAACCTATTGAAACAAACTCTTAATTTACTACTTATACTGTAATTTTACTATACAACATCCCTATTTACTTCTTAGTTCTCAACCTTATATACTTTCCTTACTAAAATATTTAAAAATTACTTATATTAACATTAATTATAAGAGAAAACAGCATTAGCAAATCTTGGGTAACAAGTTTATAATGTATTAAATTAGGATATTAATTTCATCAATTGTCGACACATTTCATATAAATTGTCATTTTGAATATAAAGAATATGCTTTTTAATTTA
>JAUXEQ010000206.1 GCA_030620455.1 bacterium
TACTCTCTGCTCGTGAATACACATTCTTGCCTTATCCTGATCGTTTACAGCATAAATCCAATTGGCTCAGAACATTTAAGATTGCTAAAATTCACTCCAAGCATTAATAAGTGTAATAATTTTACTGATAATATTAGCATTATTCGATGAACATGCTCCACTATCTATCCACCTATACGAATCTTTATTCAATAATTTCTATTATCTATATTCGATAAGTCAATCTGGAATCCATATTTTTTTTGCTTCAATTACCTCAACATTGCTATTAAGAAGTAACGGTTCTTTGGATTTAGTAAAAAAAGCCAGACCCTTATATGAAGTCAAATACTTATAGTTCGCAGATAAGAATCCTCCTTTAGCAAGAACAACAAGCGGTTTATCGTTCTTCCTTAATATTGTCATAAAATCGTTTGAATTAACACGTACAATTACACCAGACGCCTTACTCGCCTGTGCTATAATATAGCCTGCAGCTGCTCCGCCACCCGATGCACCTGCCGTCGCTCCAATACTCATAAGTTCGCACCCCCAAAAATTTAAATTTTCTAACTATAAATTATTTATTTCGTTATTGCTAATTATTTCATGTATTTTGCTTAAAGACATGTAAATATTAGGTTCTATTACGATTATCTTTCCTCATTATGTTTGAAGGGACGACTTTAATCTATTAAAAATAACTGCAGAGAGCTATCTGTCAAGCTATTGAGTATCAAAATCACCAAATGTAGTTTCGAGAATCGCAAGAGAAATATTGAAAACATTTAGAAACTGCTCTTATAAAACTTTTTTTAAGCTAAATAAAAATTAATAAATTTTAACATTTAATAACACAACCCCAAGGATCCTCGGTTATTCCCCAACCGAAGAATTCATCGATGAATTTAGAGCTATCAAGCTTTTTAGCAAGCAAATGTACCGAGTAAAAATCTCAAAAGTTGTTATACACAAAAAGAAACTTTGATTCCTACATAAAGTGTATAATTTAGCAGATAAGTTAATTTTGTTAGGAAAGTACTATTGAATCGATATAATGATTGAAAAATATTCAAGACATATTAATATTAAACTTATTGCATACAGAAGTAAGAATACATATCTTACATTTACATTAAGTTAACTTTATTTCATAAAGTTAAAGGAAGTATTAACGGAGGTTAGAATGCAGGGAAGCAAACTCTATGTTGGAAACCTTAACTATTCTGTTACAAACGATCAGTTAGAAGAGTTATTTTCCAAGTATGGTGAAGTTGTTAGTGTCAACGTAATACCGGGCAAAGGATTTGGATTCGTTGAGATGTCTAACAATTCGGAAGCAGAAAAAGCCAGGGAAGCTTTGGACGATGCTGATTTTGAAGGACGCAAACTTAAAGTCAACGAGGCTCATCCGCCCAAGGACAGATCTAGAAAAGGTTATGGTAGATATTAGAATACCTTTTGGGGCAGTTCAAGTCTTAAATGAATTATCTTATTAAGAACACAGCTGGAAATAAGTCACAATAGAAATAAATTATAGATTTCTTAATACATATATTATTTCTTAATCCCAACTCAGGCAGGTTATTCTATTGTTGGTTATTTGGAATTTCTTAAGAAATGAAAAATTATCTACTTTTAGATAAGAATTAGATAATTATTGTTGACATTGTTATATATAAGTATTTGTTATATAAAACACTAATAGAATCCCTTTAAGTGTATCTCCATTATAATATTAGTGTGAGGGAGGGTTTTTAGATATGCTAAAAAATGTCATAAAGAATATTGATCGAGAACTGATCCTTATTCTCTTTGTCGTCGCATCAGTGGCGCTTCTTCAATTTGTCGTTGTGGACCAACGCCTTTTCCTTAACTTCTTTTTTCTACCTGTACTTTTTGGGGCATACCACTTCGGTAAGCGAGCAGGTGCATTGTCAGCATTGCTATCTGTTTCATTGGTAACAGCTTTAACGCTTTTATATCCAGAGCGATTCCACTCGACTACAATTTATGGTGGTCAAATAGACAAATGGATGAACATTGGTGTTTGGGGTGGATTCCTAATGATAACAGGTTATAGCATGGGTGTTTTATACGAGCGTCAGAAAAAAACCTACGATGAACTTAGGGAAACTTACAGAGGTGTACTTAATATCCTAAATCATTTCATTTCTAGAGATACATACACGCAAAATCATTCACATCGAGTAAGTATCTATGCAAAAAGGCTCGCTATTGCAATGAAATTAGATCCTGGAACTACTGAAGATATCCGACTTGCTGGATTGCTGCATGATATTGGAAAACTTAATGTTAGTGCGCAAGTTATACACAAAGCGATGAAACTAACTGAGGATGAATATGATGCAGTTAAAGGTCATCCTGAACAAGGTGTTGCAATGATATCCGCATTTGGTGGACCCTTGAAGAGAATTGTTCCGTATATTTTATATCACCACGAATGGTATGACGGCAGTGGTTATTTCTCCAAAGGTGGAGAAGATATCCCATTAGGAGCTTCAATACTGGCCGTTGCCGACGCGTTTGATGCAATGACTACCGACAGATCGTATCGAAAAGATGTTAATCCATGGGAAGCGAAAGAAGAAATTGTTAGAATGTCGGGTATTCAATTTAATCCAAAAGTTGCTAATGTATTTGTGAGAATATTTAATGAGAGTCAATTAGACGACGTTGAAGAAGTTGTCTATGATTGATACAATAACTATTTCAAAGAAGCGCAGCAGTCATAGGAATTTGCAGGAAAAGATATTTTAGTATCATTCCTCACCTAATTTATTATCTCTAAACAGTTATGATATTTTTGTTTTCATCTAATTCAAATCTTTTTCACTTTGATAAAATTTTTCCTTGACATTTCCAAACTGAACAAAGTAATTATTTAAAGTAATATTTTAGAGCAGTCTAAGTTTTTTAGACTTTAACAATTATATTTAAGGATTGTAACTTATTGATGAATCGAAAGGATTATGGGGAAAACTCCTAACCATAGTATCGAATTTTTCATAGAAAATATTTATCGAGGAATTACACAATGTACAATTTCGCATCTTTAAGAATATGGTCTTTATGGGTATTTCCTCTAACGTGGTTTATTTTAGCATGGGTACTGATGATAATAGCTGATAAATTACGCGGAATCCCAATTGAAAATAGAGAGGACCATAGAAATCCCAAGATCTTTATTCTATGTATGCCATCGATGTTAGCATTACTTATAGTATCGATATTTACACCGATTGTCACAGGACTTTTATTCTGGATCGGATTCATATTCCAATTGATTGCAGCATTCATATATATACTATCAATAATAGCTTTTATTAAATCGAAAACCGGTCTAAATAAAATTGGCATATACAGGATCTCACATAACCCAATGTACGTTGCTGCTATACTCTTATTTATTGGATTAGCACTAATGGCGTGGTCTGCAGGAGTATTAACAGGGGTTCTACTTTCTATGATAACACTATGGAAAATAATTGCTTTCTACTGGGTGATACATCATGAGGAACGATTTCTCGAAAGCAAATACTGTAACGATTATATCGAATATAAAAAGGTCGTACCTCGATATTTACTATTTAGATTCTAATCATAATTAACTCTCGAGAATAGAATTAGAAAATGCACAACCACTATGGTTTTGAGTAAAAAGGATAGATAGATGGAGGA
>JAUXEQ010000141.1 GCA_030620455.1 bacterium
TCAGTGGATGGTGCAGAAATTTGGAGTAGCAAGTTGAATTCACAACCGCTTGCACCTGTCTATACTAAAGAATTACTTATAATTGGTGAAAGATCTGGCAAAATTAGCGCTTTCCAACCCACAACCGGGGAACTATTCTGGGAAAGCGATTTGTCTGATGTTATTGTTGCGGATATAATCGGGATTGGGGAAAAAATTGTTGCAATAACATTTGAAGGAGATGTTTTTCTGATTTCTGTTGAGAATGGTGAGAAGAAACTGATTATGCAATTGGATGAAAGAGTTCGTTCTGCGTGTGCTTCTGATGGTGAACGAATTTTTATCTCAACGTTGACAGGAAAGCTAATATGCTTGCGTTAACTTAATATCATTGGTATTATAGGAAGTCATCCAAACCTTTATAATGAAATTATTGAAAAGACATCCTTTACGAATTGCTCTTGTTCACGACTATTTGAACCAATACGGTGGTGCGGAAATAGTTTTGCGATGGCTACACCATATTTTTCCTCAAGCGCCTATCTATACGCTGATCTATGAGCCAGACCTATTGCCAGCGGAATTTAGCGATTGGGATATAAGATATGTGGGTTGGAGCAGATATTTCCCGTTCAGACGACATCTTTATAAACATTACCTCCTTCTATATCCATCTATGATAGAGCAAATCGATCTTAGAGATTATGACCTTGTTATTAGTTCTGCTTATCTCTGGGCTAAGGGAATTCTTACGCGAAGCGATACGCTTCACATATGTCTCTGTTACACTCCAATGAGACAAGCCTGGGAACTATATTTTGAAAATAAGACAAGCTATTCCAAATTTGTTAGTAAGTTCATCTATCCTTTTGCGTTCAGTTATTTAAAGATTTGGGATCGTGTTGCTGCAGATAGAGTTGATGAATTCGTTTCCATCTCCGAGACTGTTAAGCGTAGAATTGAAAAGTATTATCGCAGAAATTCAAAAGTAGTGTATCCTCCTGTTGAAACAGAGAACATATCTCCAGTTAAGGATATTGGGGATTACTATTTAGTTTTATCACGCTTGGTGCCATATAAGCGCGTTGACATTGCGGTTAAAGCTTTTAATGAATTGGGTAAAAAGTTGATAATTGCAGGCACTGGACAACAATTTAGAGCTCTTAGAAGGATGGCTAACAGTAATATTGTATTCGAGGGATTCGTTACGCCGGAACGTAAAATCGAACTACTAAAACACTGTAAAGCTCTCGTTTTCCCGGGAGAAGAGGATTTCGGTATCGTTCCTGTGGAGGCTCAAGCAGCTGGTCGTCCAGTAATAGCTTACGGCACGGGCGGTGCGACGGAAACTATCGTCGATGGTGTTACAGGATTATTTTTCTATGAAAGAACCCCTGAATCGTTGGTTGAAGCTATAAACATTGCAGAGAAAATTAAATTCGACCAGAAAGAGATCGTTGCGAATACAAAAAGGTTCAGTGTGGAAAATTTCATAAATAGGATTCGCATTGTTGTGAGCGAATATATTGTAGAATATTTTGGTGAGGAGCATGTGAAAGATATTTTCAAAGAATAATTTTATAATTCAATGACATTGATTTTGAGAGTAGTTTAATTATAATTTCTTATTAAGTGTGTTTCAAAATTTTTACGATCGTATATGTTCTATTTGCGTTTGACATGAAGAATTGTTCATCTACATTGTAATACTATTTTTAAAAAACACATTTTATATTGCTTAAATGCTTAGTAATGAGTTATAAATAAAAAATTAAAACAATAAATGATATTGGAGGAAATATGTGGGAGAATTATATGGAACGAGTGGGAAAACTGCTCAAGAGTATAGATGGTTATGCTGATATAAGACTTGAACACCGAGCATCATTAACGATAAACATGAAAAACGGTATTATTGAGAACTTCAATCGAATCCTCGATATGGGTGGTTGTGTCCGAGTTCTGCTTAAAAATCACGGTTGGGGTATAGCTACACTTAACGACCTGAACAATATCGATAAAGCTTTCACCGATGCCGTAGATGCCTCGAGAGTTCTGATACCAGATGAACCAATTAAAATTTTCGAAATGAATCCACTTCGAGCTACTATTGCAATCGAAACCGAAGATCCATTTGAAAATCATTCCAACGAGGAAAAAATTGACCTTGTAACTCAGTATAACGAAATTATGCGTGAAAGCGGTGGTAATCCACTTGTATTAGCAACGACAGTTTATGGCGAGATTCGAAGCACAAAATTATTTATGAATACCTTTGGAGTTATTGTCGATCATGATTATCAAAACGTAATATTTTATGCATCGGGTCAAGCGAAACGGAACGACAATGTTCAACAGGCTCGCGAAAGTATAAGTTCGAGGAAAAGTTTTATAGCCCTTAAAAAAATTGAGGATAGAGTTAGAAATAGCGCAAAAAGAGCTGTAGAGCTTCTCGATGCAAAATCTGTTGAAGGTGGTAATTACACGGTTGTATTAGACCCAAGACTCGCAGGAGTTTTTATACATGAGGCTTTCGGGCATTTATCCGAAGCGGATTTCATTATTGAGAATCCTCAAGCAAAAGAATTGATGTATATGGGTAGGAAATTTGGGGAGAATTTCCTTAATGTATTCGATGACGGTTCTGAAGTTCCTGAACTTCAAGGTTCTATCATTTATGATGATGAGGGAATACTGTGCAAAAAAAACTATCTCATTAAAGATGGGAAATTGATTGGGAGACTTCATTCTCTTGAGACAGCTGAGAAAATGGGTGAGAAACCGACTGGTAATTCCAGAGCGCAAAATTATCATTTCGCACCACAGGTGAGAATGACTAATACTGGCATTGAGAATGGACCTCATTCCTCGGAGAATATATTTGATGGTATAGAAAAAGGTATTTACGCAATTGATTCTTATGGTGGTAACACTCAACTCGAGAATTTTTCGTTTTCTGCGGGTTGTGCATATATGATTCGCAATGGCAAAATTGCGGAATTGGTTAAGGATGTCGTCTTGCAGGGGAATTTATTCGAGACAATGGCTAATATAGAACAAGTTGGAAACGATTTTATGTGGGCGAAATGGGCTGGTAATTGTGGAAAGGGTGGACAGACTGTCCCTGTGGATGTAGGAGCTCCTCATATCCGAATTAGAAACGTGACAATAGGCGGCAAATAGAGCAATAGATGCTCTTTAAATTGGTAGAGATTTTAAATAAACCTTTACAGTGAAAGTAGGAAGTAATAAATAATTAAAAAATTGAAACAACAACTGATAAAATGTTTATGTACTTGGCATATGGTAATGCGGATTTTATGAATTGTAGAATTAAGATTCTTTACGGTATCACAGATTATATAATAAATTATTGATGCTCCGAAAAATCGGGATGTTTACAAAGAGTTTATTAACCTAAGATAAAATTCCGGGAGGAACTATGGAATTGATTGAAAGGCTTAAAGGTCGAGTTGACAAAGGTGAGGTGTTTTGTTATAAAGGCACTTCTCGAGATATTAGTTTCAAAGGTTGGAAAATCCGAAGCAGTGAAAGCAACCAGCAGCGAGGTTATGGTGTTAGAGTTTTTGTAGATGGTAAGTTGGGAACTGCTGCAACTACTGATCCAGAGGTTTTGGATAAAATAATCGACGATGCGATAACTGCTGCGAAATTTGGAGAAAAACTCGACATCAAATTTCCAGGTCCAGCGGAATTTATTAGCCCAGATATTTTCGATTCGAAAACTACGAATTTTGGTCTAAGCAAAATGGCGGAAATTGGCGAAGAAATTATGTCTCGCGTTGAAGAATATAGATCAGAAGCGGATTGCGAAATATCTCTTAGCACAGCAGAAAGCCACGTTAAAATTGCCAATACCGAGGGTTTTCAAGGAGAGTATAGAAAAACGGGATTTAGCGTTTCTGGATTTCTCGTTCGAGTTAAGGAAGGAGACATATTCTTTGCAGGTGAATCATGGCATACTACATATCTCCCTGAAAGCGAAGAAGTTATATCGAAGATTATAAACAAAATCAATAAGACTATGAAATTTCGAGATATAATCGTTCCGTCTCCTTCAGGTAAAATTCCCGTAGTTTTCACTCCTGAGGGTAGTTACGTTCTTTTCCTTCCTCTTTCACTTGGTGTTAATGGGAATAATATCTACACGAAAACTAGTCCAATTTTCGACAAACTGAATCGCAAACTATTCGACGAGAAAATAACGGTTTTAAACGATGGTACGCTTGATGGACGTCCTGGTTCGAGTCCATTCGATGCTGAGGGCATTCCACAGTCACTGTTTCCAGTTATTGAGAATGGTGTTTTGAGGAACTTTCTTTTTGATCTTAAAACTGCTGCAAAATCGGGATATAAAAGCAATGGATGTGCTCGTCGAGGAATTTTCACACCACCAACTCCCACTTTCGCAAACATTATAATAAAAGAAGGTGACAGCTCATTAGAGGATATTTTATCTGATATTAAAGAGGGAATAATGGTTGAATCTGTGTTGGGATTAGGGCAGGGAAACATTCTTTCCGGTGCATTCTCAAATCCTATTACCACAGGATATAAGATAGAGAATGGGAAGATTGTCGGCAGGATTAAAAACTCAGCAATCGCTGGGAACATATACGAATGTCTTACAAAAATAAATTCGATCAGCAAGGATGCGGAATGGGTCAGAGGCGCATACTATGCACCTTATATACGTCTTGATAATATTTCTGTGGTTAGCAAATAGCAAAAATTGTTCAGTTGAGATATATCTGAGATATTATTTATAGATTATTCTGCTTGTATTTAATTTCTCGCGATAACTACTTTCATTAATGTTTATCACGAAATTAAATTAAACAGGGAACCTAATTGTGAAAATAGGTTCCCTCTATTCTTGATTTGTGAGCGGGAATTTATTCTTCATCTAAGTTACGAGA
>JAUXEQ010000197.1 GCA_030620455.1 bacterium
ATGGATACATTGGTGGTTGAAGAGGTATGTTTAACACCTACATGGAAGGTTTCTAATCCTTTAAGAACAGGGATACCAGTGGTTAGCGCATCTAATGTTATTGTATACCACGTGCCTGAGACCGAAAGCCGCAACGGTTGAGGTATAATCAACTCATTTGTAACGTCTGGTTGATTAGAAACATCACCCCATATGTAAACCATAACATCCCCAGGACCAGTCATATAAATCTTTAATTCATTAAGAGAACATGGATGTTCAGTAACGAACTTATTGGCTTCCATATCTTCGTTGCCTAATCCACCCATTGCAAAAGCTGCGTGACCGTTATCCCATCGAAATACCGCTGGTGTCATACACATCATAGATGGATTTGTTTCAACTTGTTCCAATGGTATGCTTACAAGATTATTTGCAAGTAAGGTCTTAGATTCTGCAAGAAAATCCGCATTTGCGATTTGTCCTTCGGAAACGATAGCCAGCAGACAACCTGCCCAGATGAATATAGTCGTTAATACACGCATGCTTCCCCCTTGAAAATTTTTAATTAGAATTAGTTCAAGAATTAATATTAAAATAAGTAGTTTGCAGTTTAATAAAAAATAAAAAAACTCACTCACACCCAATACTAAAAACTGACCATTAATTTTAATGGATCGATAGGTTTGTTTTTATATCGTACCTCATAATGTATATGAGGTCCTCTAACATGACCAGTTTGACCGCTTAAGCCAATTACATCACCTCTTCTTACAACCTTACCGGGTAGAACCCCAGTATTGCATAAATGCCCATAGACTGATGTATATCCATTTAAGTGATCCACAATAACATAGATTCCCAAATCTTTGTTTTCTGAAACTTTTGTTATTAAACCATTTGCTGTGGATTTGACTGGTGTACCTTCACGAGCATAGATATCCAATCCGGAATGAGGTGCTCTAAAAACAGCGCCCTGTTGTCCAAAATATACCGATATAGGTCCTCTAACTGGCAAACCTGAAGGAATATAAGTCTCAAGTCTTTCTAATTTTTTCGAATTGTCACTTACAACAGCTAATTCTGGCTTTAGAAATGGAGAAAATTCCTCGAGGATGGGAAATTTCTTCTGAATCTCGCTACTCATGCCTTTACCTTGGGTTTCTTCAATAAGAAGCGAATGTTCTACAATTTGTCTCATAACACTCAAACGATTTAATTCAAACTTTAAAGAATCGATTTTGCTAACAGCTGTTCGAAGATTCCTGTTCTCATTTCTTAATCGCTTAACTTCGGTATTTCTCCAGAAAACCATGGATATCACAGTAAAAATTATTACAATCCACCCAAGGATTACACCGGATAAAATAACAATAGCCATCCATCGTGTTAGCCGAAAGGAAAAACTGCTACTTCCATCTTCTGCAGATATTACGACTGAAATTCTACTTTTACGTGACATTAAAATTTGCGCTCCAGAAGTTTTATAGCCTGTAAAGCTATATTCTCATAGTCTAGTTTAAAGAATTTAGTTAACTCTCGAGGAGAGCCGGATTCGCCAAATCTATCATTTATACCAATAAAATGCATAGGCACTGGACATGTTTGAACCACAACCTCTGCCACAGCACTCCCAAAGCCTGCATAAACTTGATGTTCTTCTACGGTAAGTATTGCACCGGTTTCACGAGCAGCGAGTTCAATCGCTGTTTTATCGATCGGTTTAATTGTGTGAATATCAAGAATTCTAGCGCTAATGCCCTTTTTATCAAGGATTTCCGCAGCTAAAAAAGACTCGGCTACACAACTTCCGCAAGCCGCAATTGTCAAATCGGAACCATCTTTAATCGTTAATGCCTTACCCACTTCGAAAGGTGTATCTTTATTAGTTATTGTAGGAACAGGCGATCGTCCGAAACGAATGTATACCGGTCCATCTATTTGCTCGATGGCTGCGACTGTAGCCTTATAAGTCTCCTCAGAATCCGCGGGAACAATTAGAACCATATTGGGAAGTACTCTTATAAGAGCTATTTCCTCGAGAGCCTGATGAGTAGCGCCATCGGGACCAACCGATAGTCCGCCATGTGCACCGCCAATTTTAACATTGGCTTTGTTATAGCATATTGTGGTTCTTAGCTGGTCGAAAGCTCTCCCTGCTGCGAAAACACCATAAGTAGAGAAAACAGCAATTTTACCTGATAATGCAAGCCCCGTCGCTATTGTTGCAGCATTCTGCTCAGCGATTCCAGCATTGAAAAATCTTTCGGGATATTTCTCGGCAAAATAATTTGCTCGAACCGATTCGGTTAGGTCTGCACCTATTACGACAAGCTCGGGATGTGTTTCCCCAAGATCTCTTAGTGCAAGCCCAAATCCGTTCCTCGAGGGAACCATTTTCCAACCGTGTTCTTCATAAATAGTCATTTGTTCCTCCAGTAACTGACATGAGTTAGAATTTCAATTAATATCCTTATCGAGCACATTTTCTGGATAACCCAGATCAGTAACGGCGATAAGCGCTTGCTCTCTCGATGGAGCTTTCCCATGCCATTCTGCTTTATTTGTCATAAATGATATTCCTTTTCCCTTTACTGTTTTCATAATAATGACGGTTGGCTTTCCAGTTTTTTCTCGAGCTATTTCTAACGCCTTATCAACTTCGTCGAGAGAGTGCCCATTGCATGTAATAGTCCTCCAACCGAATGCTTGTAGCTTTTCCTTAAGCGGATATATGCACATAACTTTGTCGACATAGCCATCTATTTGAAGGTTATTGTTATCGATTATTGCGATAAGATTATCAAGTTTAAAATGAGATGCAGACATAAAGGCTTCCCAAACTTGACCTTCCTGAATTTCTCCGTCGCCTAAAATTGCGAAAATACGGTTATCTCTGTGTTCGAACATCTTAGCTGAAATTGCCATTCCTATTGCTATAGATAATCCCTGTCCCAGAGAACCTGTAGAAACTTCGATTCCCGGAAGACCTTTATCCTTTGCGGGATGTCCCTGTAATCGCGAACCAAATTTTCTCAGAGTCCACATTTCTTCTCTCGGATAATAACCAGATTCAGCAAGAACGGCATAAAGCGCAGGACAGGCATGACCTTTCGATAATACTAATCTATCTCTACCCGACCAATTTGGATCGATTGGTTTATGGACAAGGTGCTTGAAATATAACATAGTAAGCAGCTCGACAAGAGATAGTGAGCCTCCAGGATGACCCGAACCAGCGTGATATGTCATCTTTATAACATCGAATCTAATACGACATGCAATTTCCTTATATTTTGCTCGGTCGATATCGGTGAGCATGAGCGACCTCCTTTCTAAGAAAATTTATCCTGCAAAATTTTATTGGCAAATTGTTTGTAGAAAAAGTTTAAAAATTTGATTTTATTTATAATACATTAAAGTTGTGAAATTCCTTTTAACTATACGGTTCCACTAAAAGATTACATTAAAATGAGATATAAATCGTATCTTTATCTCAAACGACGGAAAAAAGCGTCGAGAATTTCCTTGCATTCATTCTCCAAAACGCCACCGATTATTAGAGGATGGTGCTCAAATGCCGGATCATTTGGGAAATTCCAGACTGAAAGTATAGCACCGAGTTTGTGATTCTTTGTACCAAAAACGATTTTACTAATGTGCGCTTCGATTAAAGCCGCTGCACACATTGGACATGGCTCAACAGTTACATATGCCGTTGCGCCTGTGAGCAACCGACTTCTAGTTTTGGTGCAGGCTTTTCTTAGTGCTATGATTTCGGCATGAGCTGTTGGATCGATGTTGTTTTCGATAAAATTATGACCTCGACCAATTATTTCCTCGTTCAGGACAATTATACAACCTATTGGTATTTCATTCTTTTCAAATGCATTTACTGCTTCTTGAAGTGCAATATGCATATAGTTTTCATGTTTTTCCTGCATACTTCCCAATCGGTTAGTCGCTGTGCAAAATCAAAC